>NZ_JBNHHB010000144.1:0-13178 GCF_059091905.1 Arthrobacter sp. Dra40 | reverse complement strand
GACCGTACCCGGTGGCCCATGGCTGCCACCTGTACGTGCTTCTCCCATCCAGACTTTAACTGTCGGTACCGGAATTCCACCGGTTCAACCGTTGCCTCGGGTTCCGGGTGGAACTTTCGGCAACGGGTCGCGGACTATAACCGCCGGTTCGGACTTACACCGACCCCGGAGCACGTTGTGTTTGCGTAACTATGCTCTCATAACTGCTGCAGGGGGTCCCCGCATTCCCGTCACATCGTGTAACAGCCCTCACAGGACCTTGGCGGCGGCCCGCAGTGAGGCGATCGCTTGCTCAGGATCCGCCTGGCCGAAGACGGCGGAGCCGGCAACAAAAACCGTGGCGCCGGCCTCGGCTGCCCGCACAATCGTTTCCTCGGTGACGCCACCGTCCACTTGGATGGCCACCGGCAGACCGGTGCCCGCCACGGCGTTCGCCGCCTTCCGGATCTTGGGCAGCGTCACATCAAGGAACGCCTGGCCGCCGAAGCCGGGTTCAACCGTCATGATCAGCAGCAGGTCCATCTCGGGCAGCAGATCGAGATACGGCTCGACGGCGGTGGCCGGCTTGAGCGCCATGCCCGCTTTGGCGCCATGGAACCTCAGTTCCCTGGCCAGCCGTACCGGCGCCTTGGCCGCTTCCACATGGAAGGTCACCGACTCGATGCCGGCCTTGGCATAGGCCGGGGCCCACCGGTCGGGATCGGCAATCATCAGATGCGCGTCCAAGGGCAGGGGGCTGACTTCCCGGATCCGCTGCACCACCGGCAGCCCGATGGTCAGGTTCGGCACGAAGTGGTTGTCCATCACATCCACATGCACCGCATCGGCGGTGCTGATGCGGTGCAGTTCGGCTTCGAGGTTGACGAAATCAGCCGAGAGGATGCTGGGGTTGATGCAGCAGTGTGCCATCGGGATGCTTGCCTGCCTGTCTAAGTGTTGTTGAAGTGGGGGAACCCGTGCGGGGTGGTCAAGCGCGGGTCAGTTGCTTCGGCGCAGCAGGGCCATGAACATGGCATCGGTGCCGTGGCGGTGCGGCCAAAGTTGGGTGGTGGTCCCGCCGGCCCGGCCGACGGTGTCCCCGCCCGGTTGTCCCGCTTCCAGGTGGCCCGGGAGGCTGGCGCCGTCGAGCACGGCGGACGTGTCCAGCAGTTCCAGCCCCGGGTGACGGCGCAGCAGGTCGGCGACCACCGCCGTCGTCTCCGCCGGGTGCGGGGAGCACGTCACATAGGCGATCAGGCCGCCCGGCTTGGCGGCCGCGACGGCCGCTTCGAGCAGTTCACGCTGCAACGGACCCAATTGGGCAACGTCAGAAGGCTTCCGGCGCCAGCGGGATTCTGGCCGGCGCCGGAGGGCTCCCAGGCCGGTGCAGGGCGCGTCCACCATGATCCGATCGAACTGGCCCGCATACTGGTCGCCGACCTCGCGGCCGTCTCCGGTGCGGATCTCCCAGACGTCCGCCGGAACCGGCGCCAGCGCCTTGCGGACCAACTCGGCACGGTGCACGGCTACTTCATTGGCCAACAACGTGGCACCCTGTTGGGCGGCCAGCGCAGCGAGCAGGGCCGCTTTTCCGCCCGGTCCGGCGCAGAGGTCAAGCCAGCGCTCGCCCGGCGCTGCCGGGGCTGCTGCCGCCAGGGCGCGTGCCACCAGTTGGGAGCCGGCATCCTGGACGCGGGTGGTTCCGGCCCGGACGCTGGCCAGGCGGCCGACGTCGCCGCCGGCATACAGGGCAGAGCCTTCGACCAGTTCTCCGGACTCGGCCCCTGCCTCGACCGCCTCGTCCAAGGTGCCCAGTCCGGGCAGTGCCACCAGGTTCACCACGGGCGCGGCGTTGTCGGCGGTCAGCAGGTCTTCCAATTCGTCCACGCTGCGGCCATGGGCGGCCAGCGATTGCCGCAGGGCACGCACGATCCATTCCGGGTGGCTGTGTTCCAAGGCTGCGGCCCTGACCGGGTCCGTCTCCCCCGCCGTCAGCTCGGCGGTCCAGCCGCTGAGGTCGTGCGCGGTCACCTTGCGCAGCACGGCATTGATGAGCGATCCCGGCCCAGCGCCGATCACCGCGCGGGCCAGGCTGACGGTCTGGTCAAGGGCGGCATGTGCCGGCACCCGCATGGCCAGCAACTGGTGGGCGCCCAGGCGCAGCGCATCAAGGATCGCTGGGTCCAGCTGATCCAGTGGGCGGTCCACACAGCGGGCGAGGATGGCGTCATAGGTGCCTAAGCCGCGCAAGGCCCCGTAGGCCAATTCCGTAGCGAAACCGGCGTCCCGCTTGTCCAACCGGTGTTTGCGGATGCTCGCCGGCAGCACCAGGTTCGCATACGCGTCGTCCCTTTCCACCGCGCGCAGCACCTCGAAAGCGGCCAGCCTGGCCGGATCTGCCGTCCTCGACCGCTGCGATGGAGCCGACTGCGAGTAGTGCCGGGTGCCGCCGCGGTTGCGCTCCCGCCCGGCAGCATCACGTCGTCCGCCCCCCTGGCCCCCGCCGCCTTGTCGGCCGCGTCCTTCGTTGTTGCCGCGGCCGCTGTTCCGGCCGCCTTCATTCCGGCCGCTCATTCGAAGTGCACATCCTCACGCTGCCCGAGCCCGCGGGCCCAGTCTGCAGCATCCATCATCTTTTTACCTGCCGGCTGGACCTTGTCCAGTTCAATCGCGTGGGAGCCGGTCCCCACCAGGGCGGACGCCGACGAACCGCCGGACAACCTGACTGCCCCGGGCGGCAAATCCCGGGTCTCCGGTCGCGGTCGCACCGGTCCCAGCTTGAATCGCTGCCCGTCGAGCATGGTCCAGGCACCAGGCTCGGGCGTCACACCATTGATGCGGCGGCGTATGGCCAGCGCCGGCTGCCGCCAATCAACGTGCCCGTCCTCCAAGGACAGCTTGGGCGCCAGACTGACATCGCCGGACTGGGCCACGGCCGCGGCTTTGCCTGCGCCGACGGCCGCGAGGGTTTGGGACAGCAGCATGGCGCCGCTGCGGGAGAGCCTTTCCAGCACGTCGCCGCTGGTGTCCTCCGGGCGCAGCGCCTCGGTCAGGGTGCCGTAGACCGGGCCGGTATCCAGCCCCTTTTCCAGCAAAAAGGTGGAGGCGCCGGTGACATCGTCGCCGTGGATGATGGCATGCTGCACCGGCGCGGCCCCGCGCCATGCGGGCAACAGCGAGAAGTGCAGGTTGATCCAGCCATATTCCGGGATGCCCAGGGCGGCTTCCGGGACTAGGCCGCCATAGGCCACGATGGCCGCCACATCCGGAGTGGCTGCCCGGATGGCATCCATGGTGCCTTGGTCGATCCGGTTGGCCCGGATCACCGGCAGGCCCAGTTCCCCGGCGCGGGCCGCCACGGGCGAGGGAGTCATGATGCGTTTCCTGCCCACCGGCGCATCTTCACGGGTGAGCACCGCCACGATCTCGAACCCGTCCTGGACTAGCCGGTCGAGGGACGGGACCGCCACACCCGGCGTGCCGGCGAACAGTACGCGCAAACCGCTGGCGTTTTCGGTCATGCCAGCGGCTGCCCGAAGGAACCGGTGCGTGCCCGTTCCGGTCCGCGGCTGAAGCCGGAGTCGACGTTGGCGGCTCGCTGGGCCTGGGTTTCGCCGGCCACTTCGTTATAGCCCGCCTTGCGGATGGAGCGCAGCGCGTTCTTCCGGTCCTCGCCGGTGAGGTGGTCGATGTAGAGGATCCCGTCCAGGTGGTCGGTCTCGTGCTGGAAGCAGCGGGCCAGCATGCCGTCGCCTTCGTACTCCACCGGGTTGCCGTGCATGTCCTGGCCCGTCACCCGCGTCCAGCGGCGCCGGCGCACCGGATAGCCCAGCCCGGGGATGGACAGGCAGCCTTCGGCCACGTCCTCCTGGAAGTCGTCGCTGAGCTCAAGCACCGGGTTGACCACGTGGCCCCGCTGGCCACCCACGCGGAAGGTAAAGACCCGCAGGCTGACGCCAATCTGCGGTGCGGCCAGCCCTGCTCCGTCGACGTCATCCATGGTCTCGTCCATGTCCGCCACCAGCTTGGCCAGTTCCGGCCCGAACCCGGTCACCGGTTCCGCCTTGGTGCGCAGGACGGGGTCGCCGATAATCCGGATGCTCAGGATCGCCATGTAGTTCTTGTCCTCACTGCTGCCGCGTAGACGGCGCTGAAAGTTGTTGGGTTCCGGTCCAGTTTAGTGGGCTGGATGGGCCGCCTGCAGTGCCGGGGACGGAGGCGCGATCGGCAGCAGCGCGCGGCCGGCTTCCGACACCTGAAGATGCGTCTCCCAGGCACGCCGCAGCGAGCAGAACCGGTACCAGTGCCAGCGGAGCACCTCAGGGTTGGCCCGCATAGGCCGGACTTCAGTCTCGCCGATCGCCACGCCCAACAGCAACGGATCGTCACCGTGCGCCCACGGCTCCCAGCTTCCCGCCACACCGTCGACCAAGGACTCCTGTGCCTTCATGCCCGCCACCAATTGCATGACAACCTTGTCATTGAGCGCTTTGACCTGGCCGTTACGGTCCGTCCCCTTGGTCTTGAAGTCGATCAGGCAGGTACGACCGGCGATCTTGGCCACCAGGTCCAGTGTGCCGGCGTACCCCACTTCCTGGTTCCAGACGGTGATCTCGGGGGCTATCGGCTCCACTGAGTAGAGCTGCCACCATTCGTCGAAGCGGTCGGCGAACGCCTCTTCGCCGTTTGCCTTCAGGGCCTCCCGGGCGCCGGCGACGTCATGGTCCTTGTCCAGCGCCCGCAGCGCCACCTGTTCGCAGTACCCGTGGACCCGGTCGCCGCGCAGCGCCGCCGCGTCCCGGTAGCGGTCGGCCGCCAGCGTGGCTTCTTTCGCCAGCGTCCGCAGCTGGCCCGGATTTCCGGCGGCTTCGGCCAATCTGGCGTCCGATGCCAGCGAGGTGGCCGCCATGTGGGCAAACCAGCCGTCCAGGGTGGTCGGTTCCTGTGCGATCACCGTGGTGATGGAAGGGACCGACGGCGGCTCCGAGGTGGAGCGCGCGTACATCCGGCCGTTGGCGGTGGCATGCGCAAGGAGTGGTGCAGTCATAAAGAGATCTTCTCAGGTTCCACTGACGGTTCTGGTCCGCAGCCCACACTGAGGCTGATCCGCTTCGACGGCAACCTTCCGTGCCTCCGGCGGCGCACCAAAACAAACATCCCGGCCGGGCTGCTGCCTGGCCGGGATGTTGTGATGTGGTGGGCGATACTGGGTTCGAACCAGTGACCTCTTCGGTGTGAACGAAGCGCGCTACCACTGCGCCAATCGCCCGGATCTGCTGCGGATGCGCCGAACGCTTTCTGCAACGTGTAGAAATGCTAGCCCACCGGCCCGGAGAATCAAAAATCGCCGGGCCGGGCGGCCGGCGTGGCGGCTGCCGCATCGCGGCCGCATCGGCACCTCCGCGGTGAATCCGAGGCGGGGTGCCCCCTCAGTGGGGGCACCGCCGTCGTGAATGAGACGCCCTGGGTGCACTGACGTTTCACTCCGCTGGTGGACCGATTGGACGAAGCGGGAAACGTCCTATAGAGTTTTTACTCGTTGGAAATCACAACAACGCCGCGAGCGGTTCCACTAACGGTTCGCGGTAAAAGTGATGGATAACTTCTGCGGACGTAGCTCAGCTGGCTAGAGCACCACCTTGCCAAGGTGGATGTCGCGGGTTCGAATCCCGTCGTCCGCTCGCAAGTCACTGTTTAGTGCCAGCGTCGCTGGCCGGTCCTAGGGCATTTGCTCATAGGCGCGGTGGGGTGGCCGAGAGGCGAGGCAGCGGCCTGCAAAGCCGTATACGCGGGTTCGAATCCCGTCCCCACCTCGTGCGGTGGCACGGCAGGCAGGCAACATCTCGTGAGAGATCACGGGCGATTGGCGCAGCGGTAGCGCGCTTCCCTGACACGGAAGAGGTCACTGGTTCGATCCCAGTATCGCCCACTGAAACAGGCCGGAGTGATCCGGAACAGTTTCGCGCGGACGTAGCTCAGCTGGCTAGAGCACCACCTTGCCAAGGTGGATGTCGCGGGTTCGAATCCCGTCGTCCGCTCCACGTTTTTCTTCAGTTCCTCCAGCGCCCGCCTCGGGCAGACCGGGGCGATTGGCGCAGCGGTAGCGCGCTTCCCTGACACGGAAGAGGTCACTGGTTCGATCCCAGTATCGCCCACCATCGAACGGCTCCCTTCAGCGGGAGCCTTTGTTGTTTAAACTATTGAGCACCCGCTGACAAGTGCCTACGATGGAATGACAGGGGCGAAGGGCCCCCCGTCGGAAAGGAGGTGCCAGTGTCGTTATTTGACGAGCTCAAGGGCAGGGCAGGAGCCCTCAAGGACAAGGCAGCCGGTCTAGTGGGAGAAAACTCTGACACGATCAAGGGTGCCGTCGGCAACGTCGGTGAATACATCGACACCAAGACCGACGGTAAGTATTCCAAGCAGGTAGACGGCCTGCAGGCCAAGGCATCCGGTTTCGTCGACTCGTTCGGCGGCACGGGTGGCCAGGCGCCGTCCGACGGGAACACCTCGTCCAACTAGTCCTTAGCACGCCATGGAGGGCGCCGGACCGCCGGGAGGCGGGGCCGTCGCCCTTCTTCGTTAAGCAGCGCTCTTCGTTGAGGCGCGCTGAGAAGCCCGCCGTCGTCGAGGAGCTACGCCGCGGCTTCGCCGGCCTGGCCCTCGCGGGCCAGCGCTGTCAGGCGGGACACCGCCCGGAAGTACTTCTTCATGTAGCCGCCGGACATCATCTCCGGCGTGAACAGTTGATCGAACGGCACGCCGCTGGCGATGATCGGCACGTCCTTGTCATACAGCCGGTCGGCCAGCACCACGAACCGCAAGGCCACGGCCTGCTCGGAGATAGTGTGCACGTTGTGCCAGGCAACCGCGTCCACGCCGTCGAGGAACTGGCGGTAGCGGCTTGGATGCACGCCCTCCAGATGGCTGACGAGGTCGGAAAATTCGTCTGCGGCCACCACCTTGCCGTCGAAATCATGCATCCGGCGCTTGAGTTCGTGGTCGCTGAGCGGTTGCGGAGCGGCCGGCAGCCCGCGGTGCCGGTAGTCTTCGCCGTCCACGCGGATGACGTCGAACTGGTCGGCCAGCACCTGGATTTCGCGCTGGAAGTCGACGGCGGCGAAACGACCGTCCCCCAGCGAACCGGGCAAGGTATTGGAGGTGGCGGCAAGCTTGACCCCGGCGTCGGCCAGCTCCCGCATCAGCCGCGACATCAGCACCGTGTCGCCGGGATCATCCAGTTCGAACTCGTCGATGCACACCAGGCGGTAGCTGCTGAGGGCTTCCACGGTTTTGCGGAACGACAGTGCGCCCACCAGGTTGGTGTACTCGACGAAGGTGCCGAAAGCCTTCGGCCCATCCACCGCGTGCCACAGCGAGGCGAGCAGGTGCGTCTTGCCGACGCCGAAGCCGCCGTCCAGGTAGATGCCGGAGCGGCCTTCCGGCTTGGCACCGCCAAACAGCTTCTTCAAGCCCTTCGGCTTGGGCCGGTCGACGGCAGCGGCAAAGTGCTGCAGCGCTTTGACGGCCGCGGCTTGTGACGGCTGGGCCGGGTCCGGACGGTAGCTGGCGAAGGACACTTCGCCGAAGCGCGGCGACGGGTGCAGGCCCGCCAGCAGTTCGTCCACGGACACCTTGGGGGTCCGGCGTGAAAGCTGTTCAATCTTGGGCACGTGAAGCTTACCGCTGCTTTCCTGACATGGATGAGGTGACATGGCGGACGGAATGCCGCCAGCAAAACGATACGCTACCCGCGGCATTCAGGGGCAGTTGGTGTCGCCCGGAAGCTTTTGCCGGCTCCGGTGGTTAGGCTAAACAGAAGTCCCACGCCGTTTTGCACGGCCCCTACACGCTACGGAAAGGTCCTGCCATGCCCATTGCCGCTGAGCAGAACGAGAAATTCGCCGCCTATGCCAACCCCGACCGCTTGGTCTCCACGCAGTGGTTGGCGGACAACCTAGGCACGGACGGGCTCGTGGTGGTGGAATCAGACGAAGACATCCTGCTGTATGAAACCGGACACATTCCGTCGGCGGTGAAAATCGACTGGCACACCGACCTGAATGACCCGGACACCCGCGACTACGTTGACGGGGAAGGCTTTGCCGCGCTCCTTGGTTCCAAGGGAATCAGCCGCGATACCACCGTGGTGCTGTACGGCGACAAGAGCAACTGGTGGGCGGCCTATGCGCTCTGGGTCTTCGCCCTGTTCGGCCACGAGGACGTGCGGTTGCTGGACGGCGGCCGCGACAAATGGATAGCGGAAGGCCGCGAGCTCACCACCGCGGTGCCGCAGCCCGCACCGGTGGAATACCCCGTCGTTGAACGTAACGACCCGCCGATACGGGCCTTCCTCAATGATGTGCTGGACCACTTCGGCAAGCCGCTGGTGGACGTCCGCTCCCCCGAGGAATACTCCGGCCTGCGCACCACCATGCCGGCCTACCCGGAGGAAGGCGCGCTGCGCGGCGGCCACATCCCGACGGCGGCGTCCGTCCCGTGGGCGCGGGCCGCGGCCGAGGACGGCACGTTCCGCACGCGGGAAGAGCTCGAAGCCATCTATCTGGGCGAGGCCGGCCTGAAGCCGGGCGACGATGTGGTGGCGTACTGCCGGATTGGCGAACGCTCCAGCCACACCTGGTTTGTGCTCAAGCACCTGCTGGGCTTCGACACGGTCCGGAACTATGACGGTTCGTGGACCGAATGGGGCAACGCGGTGCGGGTGCCGATCGTCAAGGGCGACCAGCCCGGCCAGCTCCCCGCCGCGGCCCGCTGAGGAATAGCCGTCCGGCGCTGAACGTTAACACTAGCGAACCCGAAACTCCCCCAGAGAGCGCAACCTAACCTGATGACTGTGTCGCCCCAGACCATTCCCCAATCACTGGCCGAGATTATTGACGATTTCCAGGCGGTCACCGAGGCCGAACGGCTGCAGTTGCTGCTGGAATTCTCCCGCGAACTGCCGGAACTCCCGGAACGGTTTGCCGGTCATCCGGAGCTGCTGGAGCAGGTAGTGGAGTGCCAGTCGCCGCTTTTCCTCACGCTGGAGCTGGGCGACGACCCCGATCAGGATGTGCAGATTTACTTCTCCGCCCCGCCGGAGGCTCCGACCACCCGCGGCTTCGCCTCGGTGCTGCACGAGGGGCTGAATGGGCTTCCGGCCCAGGAGATCCTGGCCGTGCCGGACGACATCGCCGAGCACTTGGGTTTGACCCGTGCGATCACGCCGCTGCGGATCCGGGGAATGTCCGCCATGCTGTTCCGGATCAAGCGCCTGATCTCCGAGGCCCGGCAGCTGCGCGCAGCCTCGGCCTGAGCATGGCCAAACACAAACCATCCGCCGGAACCCCCGCCACCACGCTGCTGCAGCGGGCGGGGGTTCCGCATGTGCTGCACAGTTATACCCACGACCCCTCGGCGTCCAGTTTCGGTTTGGAGGCGGCGGAGGCGCTGGGCATGGATCCGGCACGCGTGTTCAAAACGCTGATGGCCACGCTGGACGGAACTCTGACGGTCGCCATCGTGCCGGTCAGCGCCAGTCTTGACCTGAAGAAATTCGCTGCGGCTTTGGGCGGCAAGCGGGCGGCCATGGCGGACCCGCAGGTGGCACAGCGGCGCACCGGATATGTGCTGGGCGGCATCTCGCCGCTCGGGCAGAAGCAGGCCAGCCCCACGGTGCTGGATTCCACCGCGCCGGGCTTCGCCACCATCCTGGTCTCCGGCGGGCGCCGCGGCCTGGACGTCGAAATTGCGCCGGAGGATCTGGTGGCGCTGACGCAGGCCGCCGTCGCGCCGATAAAGGCCGGCTAGCGCATCCCTGCAGGCCGGAGTACACGGCTCAAGAAGGCCGTAACCACGCGCTCCCAGCGTTGCGGGTCCACGTTCCATTCCCGGGTGTGCCCGGCCCCGCTGAAACGCTCGAAGGTGACCAGCGGGTTCTTCTCCGCCAGGGCCGCGGATGGCCCGTACGGCACAAAGTCGTCGTTCTCGCTGTGCACAATCAGCGTAGGGACCTGCAGTTCGTCGGCGCGGGCCACCCAATTCATCATCTTCAGGTCCAGCGGAGCAGCCAGGCCGGTCAACAGCCGCCCTGCCTTGTTCGAGATCAGCCACTGCGAGAATTGCCCCACCGCATCCGGAATCCGGTTCAGCCTCGCTTGGTGCGCCAGCACATCGGTCCAGTCAATCACCGGGGCGTCCAGCACCAGCGCCCGGATCCGGCTCCGGTAGAGCGACTGGTCGGCGGCCTGGAGGCTGATCGCCCCGCCCATCGACCAGCCCACCAGGACAACGTCCTGGGCGCCGTTCGCCAGCGCAAAACGGATCGCGGCCTCCACGTCGCGCCATTCCGTCATGCCCAGCCCGTAGCGGCGGTCCGGCGCGGAGGGGGCCTCGCCGTCGTTCCGGTAGGAAATCAGCAGCGAGGTCAGTCCCAGTTCCCGGATGGCGCGCACGGCGCGCACGCCCTCCGCCCGGGATGCTCCCCGGCCGTGCACCATGATGGCCCACGTGCTGGCCTCCGACTCGGCGCGGACCAGCCAGGCCGGCGCGGTGCCGCCGTCCACCTCGATCTGCACTTCCTCGTTGGCCAGCCCGACGGCGGCCGGGTCGGGGTAGGCTGCCCCGCCCCACCAGCCGCGCGTGGCAGCGGCGAGGTCGCCGGTGTACACCTGCTCGACCGCGCGCTGGACGGTGCCCTCCCGGGGCGAGTACGACGTCACCTCCCCCACCCGCGCCACGCCGCGTCCGCCGTCGAAGTAAACGCTGTAGACGCCCGGCGCGGTGGTGTCCAAGGTGGCCGGCAGGATGATTTCCTGCTCCGGCCAGGTTCCGACGACGGCCAGGATCTCGAGATCCTGGACATGCTCGCGGACCGGAGTCAGCACCTGACGGGCAAAGTAGGAGGCCAGGCCGGACGTCGCGCCGGCCAGGATGGATCCCGCGGCCGCCCCCGCCACTGCCCCCAGCAACAGCCAACGCGCCCTGGGCAGGGCGGCGTTGCCGTTGCCGGTGCCGTTGCCGTTGCCGGCAGAAGTGTTCCCGGACCGGGGAGAACGTTCGAACACAGCCATGGCTCCATTCTTGCCGGTGACGCCGCCCACCGCTAACCGGCAGGCCGTCGGCGGGCCGGATTGTTGTGAGCGGTGGGGCTGCTGATTAGGCTGGGCCCATGACGGAAACCATCGTGGTGCTGACCGAGGAACCGCTGAACGAAGCCGACCTGCAGAACCTGGGTTGGCTGGCCGGTGAGCAGACCGTCGCCGAACAGACAACCTTCCAAGTGCTGATTCCTGAGGACACCAAGCGGAACCTGCTGCTCGATTTTTTGGAGCGGCTGAGCATGCTGGAGGTCGGTACGGCGTTCCGCGAGCTGGCCCAAGGCCAGCCGGATCCGGACGATGCCCGGCTTGAGGCAGCCGAGGCCAAGCGCCTCTCGGTGAAGCTGCTGGAAGAAGCCGGCTTCAAGGCCACGGTGGACATCGTGGAGGACGACGGCGTGTCCGCCTTGGTGGCTCACGTCGGCACGCACGCGGCGGACCGGGCGGTGGTCATCACCCGGCCGCACGCCATTTCCGATACCTTCCACACCGACTGGGCCAACCGCGCACAGGAGAAGCTGGGGATTCCCGTGCTGCACCTGTACTCGGGCTCGGGATACATTGGCGACTCGTGAGCGTTGGAGAGAATATGAGCAACACAGAAACCGGACAGTTCCCGGTGACCAAGAGCGACGACGAGTGGCGGCGCGAGCTGAGCCCGGAGGAATACCACGTGCTCCGCGAGGCGGGCACCGAGCGTCCGTACACCGGTGAGTACTGGGACAGCCACACCGAAGGTACCTACAGCTGCCGCGCCTGCGGTGCGGAGCTGTTCACCAGCAAGGAGAAGTTCGACTCGCATTGCGGCTGGCCGTCCTTCTGGGCGCCGCTGGCCGAGGGAACCGTCCGCTACCTGCGGGACGGGACGCTGGGCATGGAGCGGATTGAGGTCCGCTGCGCCAACTGCAATTCGCACCTGGGCCATGTGTTCGAGGGCGAAGGCTACGAGACCCCCACGGACCAGCGCTACTGCATCAACTCGGTCTCCCTGACACTGAAGAGCACAGAAGAGCCCAAGGCTGCCGAGTAGCGCCTAAGCGCCTCCCTCCCTGCAGGCCGGACACGCCCCCTCGTCCCCCGGCCGTGATCAAGCCCGGCCAGCGCGAGCCGGGCTTCGTCATTTGCGGCCGCCCTCCGCCCCGAGCATTACAGTTGCTTACCTGTTGCCCGTTTTGAAATAAGTGCGGCTGTTGCGTTGCTACGCTCGCTACATACTTCAGCAGATTGCCGGGACCTGCCCGGCCGACGGAAAGGCGAGGCAACGATGACCATCACCCCCACGCGCTCCAATTCCCGCAGCATGCAGCACGGCAACCCGGCCCAGCACCCCGCCTGGCTGCGGCTCAAGGCGGCCGCCACCGAACTGCGCGGGCTCCAGGTCCGCGACGGTTCCGTTCCGGACGACGGCAACAAGCCGGCGGCGGCCCGGCACACGGACGCCATCGTGGACGCCATCGCCCAGCTGGCGCCGCTGTTCGAACACGACGCCGATTATCTGGACAAGCTGGCCGCGGACTTCCGCGCCTGGCGCGACGGCGGATTCGGCGTGCCGGACTTCCTCGATTCGCTGTTGGCCTTCCAGCCGCAGCAACACCGGGTCAACGGGCTGCAGCACCTGGTGGTCTTCCCGATGTACACCCAGAACGGCAGCAGCGACCGGCTGGTCGAGGCCGTGCTGATCGAAGTCATCTGGCCCGACTTCATCGGCGAGCTGGAGGCCGGTGCGTACTCCAACAAACTGTTCGTGCCCATCCGCTTCCTGGACTTCACGGCCGGCTATGACACCAACTCCGCCGTGCTCTTCCCGGAGACCGTGGCCGTGCGCGAAACCCCGGCCTTCACTTGGGGCGCCATTTTCGCCGACCGCGAGGCAGCCCGCTTCCGCACCGTGGTCCGCGCCGCCGCCGAGATCACCGCGCTGCAGCTGCCGGACGAGGCCGCGGCGCTGCTGGATGACCAGCAGCTGACGCAGGAAACCTTCGTGATGTGGGACCTGATCCACGACCGCACGCACATGCGCGGCGACCTGCCATTCGACCCGTTCATGATCAAGCAGCGGATGCCGTACTTCCTGTACTCGCTGGAGGAACTGCGCTGCGA
>NZ_JBNHHB010000143.1:0-13227 GCF_059091905.1 Arthrobacter sp. Dra40 | reverse complement strand
GGCGGTTCCGGCTGACACAGTGGCTCCGCCGGAAGCGAAGTAACCGAAGCCCTAGCCACAGCAGACCCGGGATTTCATCCGGAACTGCAGGAGCTCCGGCGCCGCCCGCCCCACTGGGTGGGCGGCGCCCCGGAACACGGACCAGGGTCCAGGACAGCACAGAAAGTGACATCATGACCTCCCCAGCTCAGCCCGCGCTTGTGGTGGACGGCCTCGGCCTGCAGATCGGCGGCGCCCGCATCCTGGAGGATGTGGGATTCACCGTGGCGACCGGCGAAATGGTCGGCGTCATCGGCCCGAACGGTGCCGGCAAGACCACCTTGTTCAACCTCGTCTCCGGCGTACTCAAGCCGACCGAGGGGAGCATTACGCTCGACGGCGCCGCCGTCACCTCGGCGTCCATCCATCACCGGGCACGGGCCGGTCTGGGACGCACCTTCCAAACCTCCAGCCTGTTTCCGCGGCTAAGCGTGCTGGAAAATGTCCGGCTGGCGGCCCAATCGGCCCTCGGCGGCAGCATGTCCGTGTTCCGGTTCCCCTCCCGGACGGATTCGGCGACCGCCGCGGCCAAGCAGAACGTGGCCGAGGTCGGGCTGGAGGACAAGCTGAACACCGCGGCAGGAGACCTCTCCCACGGCGACAAGCGCAAGGTGGAAATTGCCATGCTCCTGGCCGGAGATCCGTCCGTCATCCTGCTCGACGAGCCGATGGCCGGGGTGGCCTCCGGCGATGTCCCGGGCCTCAGCGCGATCATCAGACGGATGCACCGCGACCGCGGCTGCACCGTGATGATGGTCGAGCACCACATGGACGTGGTCCTGGGCCTGGTGGACCGGGTGGCAGTCATGCACCACGGCAAGCTGCTGGCCATCGACACCCCGGACGCGGTGATGGCCAACCCCACCGTCCAGAGCGCCTACCTGGGAGAACCCGTATGAGCCAGCAACCGCAGGGCGGCGCGGCCGCTGCCGGAGCCCACAGCGGCCCGGCCCAGGGCCCCGCCGCAGCGCCGGCACCGTCGACTCCGGCAGCGCAGCCGGCCGGCCGCATCCGGCCGGTGCTGGAAGTCGCGGGACTCAGCGCCCACATCGCCGGCCAGCAGGTGGTGGAAAACGTCAGCTTCTCCGTTCCGGCCACCGGGATCACCGCCCTGCTGGGCCGCAATGGCGTGGGCAAGACCAGCACCATCAAGGCCATCATCGGCCTCATCTCCCGCACCGGCAGCGTCACGCTGGACGGCTCGCGGATTGACAAGGAAGCCACCTACAAGATCATCCGCCGCGGCGTGGGCTACGTTCCGGAGGACCGCGAGGTTTTCTCGAAGCTCACCGTGGCGGAGAACCTGCGGCTGGCCGAACGGGATGCCTCCCCGCGCCGGCAGCTGGTGGAGGAACTGTTCCCCGACCTGCTCAAGCGCGCCTCGCAGATGGCCGGGACCCTCTCCGGCGGGCAGCAGCAGATGGTCTCGCTGGCCCGGGCCCTGCTCAACGAGAACAAGCTGCTGCTGATCGACGAACCCACCAAGGGCCTGGCACCCAAGATCGTGCAGGAAGTCTCGGAGACGTTGGAACGGGCAGCGGAAACGGTGCCGATCCTGCTGGTGGAACAGAACCTGCAGGTGGTCCGCCAGCTGGCCGCGGGTGCGGTGGTGCTGTCCGGCGGCAGGGTGGTCCACACCACCGACAGTGCGCTGGAGTTCCTCACCAATGAAGACCTGACGCAGCGGTTGCTAGGGGTCCACGCCGACGGCGGGCACGGTGACGACGGCCTTGCCGCCGCCGACGGAAACGGCAGCGAGACCGTCAACGGCGCCCGGCACCGCCACGAGGCGGCCAGCGGCGCCGGGTCCGCCGTCGACACCAGCACCTACCGGAATGGAGCGCAGAAGTGAGTACCATCGTCCTGCTGACCGTGACCGGCCTGGGGCTGGGCGCTCTGTACTTCCTGGTGGCCTCCGGGCTGAGTCTCATCTACGGGCTGATGGGCGTGCTGAACTTCGCGCACGGCTCCTTCCTGACCCTGGGCGCGTTCGCCGGCTGGGAGGTCGCGCGCCGCTCCGGAGCCGACAGTTGGTGGACCTTCCTCGGTTCGCTGCTGGTGGGCGCAGTAGTGGGGGCACTGTTCGCCGCCTTCACCGAGTTCGTGCTCATCCGCAAGCTGTACGAGCGGCATATCGAACAGGTACTGGTCACCGTCGGCCTCTCGCTGGCATCGGTCGCGTTGTTCGACGGCATCTGGGGCACCGACGCGATCCACATTTCCGGACCGGAATGGTTCAGCCAGACCACGGGAATCCTCGGGGCCCAGATCCCGAACGACCGCTTCGTGGCCATCATCGCGGCAGTGTTCGTCCTGCTGGGCCTGGTGTTCTTCCTGAAGCGCACCCGCTACGGCATGATCATCCGTGCCGGCGTGGAAAGCCGCTCCATGGTCACCGCCCTGGGCATTGACGTCCGCAAAGCCTTCACGCTGGTCTTCGCCATCGGCGGCGCCGCAGCCGGCCTGGGCGGGGTGCTGGCCAGCCACTTTTTCGACTACGTGTCGCCGATGCTCGGCGGTTCGCTGCTGATCTTTGCCTTCATTGTCACCGTGATCGGCGGCCTGGGTTCGCTGACCGGCGCGGCCATCGCGTCCGTGGTCGTGGCGCTGCTGCAACAGTTTGCCAACTTCTACCTGTTCGGCACGGGCGACTTCGTCGTCGTCGTGGCCCTGGCCCTTGTCCTGCTCTTCCGGCCGTCCGGCCTGCTCGGGAGGAAATCATGACCACCAGCAAGACCGACTCCCAGTCCGAGGCGCAGCCGGGTCCGGAGCCCGTTGCTGCCGACGGCGCTGCCCATCACAGCAGTACGGCCGCAACAAGGACGTTGCGGCGTGGACGGAAGGGCAGGGACGACGGCGGTGCTGCGGACGGCAGCGGTGCCCGCGGCCTGCTCAAGTGGGCTGCCGGGGGAGCGGGCGTGGTGCTGCTGGCCCTGCTGCCGCTGCTGAACCTGTCCCTGCCGGGCGTGCTGCCCGGGCCTACCTACACACCGGGTTCGCTGCAGCTGATCGCCATGTGCATGCTGATGGCCGCCGCGGCGCTCAGCTACCACCTGCTGCTTGGCGTCACCGGACTGCTGTCCTTCGGCCACGCGCTGTACTTCGGCGCGGGGGTCTACGGCCTCGGCGTCATCCTGGACACCTTCGACCTGCCGCTGCTGCCGGCCATGGGGCTCACGCTGCTGCTGGTGATCGTGCTGGCCCACGTGGTGGGCGCGGTTGGTCTGCGCGTGACAGGCATTCCGTTCGCCATGGTCACCCTGGCGTTCGCGGAGGCCGGCCACGTGCTGGTGGGCCGCAACCCGGGCCAGGTTACCGGGGGCGAAGAGGGCCTGACACTGGCCACTCAGAACCTGCCCGAGTCGCTGCTGGGCGTGGCCAACACCCGCAACCTGTACTGGCTGGCGCTGATCGTGCTGCTGGTGGTCTTCGCCGTCGTCACCTGGATGCAGTACAGCCGGGCAGGCCACGTGGCCGCGGCCGTGCGGGAGAACGAGCTGCGCGTGCGGGTCATCGGCCTGCAGCCCTATCTGGTCAAGCTGCTGGTGTTCGTGGCCGGCGGCGTGCTGGCGTCAGCCGTGGGGATGGTCTACCTGCTGCTGCAGTCCGGCGCCGTCCCGCGCAGCCTCTCGGCCGACTTCACCATCACACTGCTGGTCATGGTGGTGCTCGGCGGCGTGGGCTCGCGCTGGGGCGCGATCATCGGCGGTGTGTTCTACACGCTGCTGGACCAGCGGCTGACCTCGCTGGCGCAGTCGGAGGCCATCGCCGGCCTGCCGGACGTCCTGCGGATCCCGCTCTCGGAGCCCCTGTTCATCCTCGGTACACTGTTCATCCTGGTGGTGCTCTTCCTGCCCGGCGGCATCACCGGCGCGGTACAGCGGGCCACCCTCAGCCGCGGCCAGCGCCGCCAGGCAGCGGCCCGGCAGCGCGAGATCCTGGAGAATGCCGAGTGAACCAGCAGCACAATCCGTCCGCCGGACTCGGCTACCTGCATGGGGGACAGCTAAACCCAGCCGGCGCCGGCCACGAGCACCCGGGACAGCCAAACCCTGCCAATGTCGGCTACCAGCACCCGGGGCAGCCGGATCTTCCCGGCGTGCGCCCGTCCGCTTCCCACCACCACGCGCTCCGAAACGACGGACTCCACACCCTCGGCCGCTGGACCGCCGACCGCGCGGTGTCCACGCCGGACCGGGTGGCCATCGACGACCGCGGCGTCAGCCTCCGCTACCGCGACCTGGATGCCCGGGCTAATGCACTGGCCGCGCGGCTGCGGGCCGCAGGCTACGGCGTGGGGGACCGGATCGCCACCCTGACCGGCAACTCCGCCGACCATGTGGTGCTCTTCTTCGCCTGCGCCAAGGCCGGCCTGGTGCTCGTCCCGCTGTCCTGGCGGCTGTCTCCAGGGGAGATCGCCGAGCAGCTGCAGCTGGCCGACCCGGCCCTGCTGCTGGTGGAGGATGAATTCGACGCGCTGGCCGCGGCGGCCGCCACGATGCTCCCGCTGCCGCCGCGCACCACCGCGCTGGGACCCTCGGGAGTGGAACAGCACGTACCCTTCCCCACCCGGCGGATCGAGGGCACCGCGCCGCCCGTGCCACGGGAAGTGCACGACGACGATGCGCTGCTGATGATTTTCACCTCCGGCACCGAGGGGCCGAGCAAGGCAGCCATCCTCACGCATGCCAACTGCTTCTGGACCAACCTCTCGCTGTCCCGGACCATGGAGCTGTCCAGCTCCGATGTGGTGCTGGCGGCCTTGCCGCAGTTCCATGTGGGCGGCTGGAACATCCAGCCGCTGCTGGCGTGGTGGACCGGTGCCACGGTGGTGCTGGAACGCACGTTCGACGCCGGCCGGATGCTGCAGCTGATCGCCGAGCGCAATGTGACCACCATGATGGGCGTGCCCACCCAGTACGCCCTGCTGGCCGAGCACCCGGGTTTCGCGTCCGCGGACCTGTCCAGCCTGCAGCATGCGATTGTTGGCGGGGCCTCCATGCCCGCGCCGCTGCTGCGGATCTGGCACAAGCGCGGCGTGGCCCTGAGCCAGGGCTATGGCCTGACCGAAGCGTCACCGAATGTGCTCTGCCTGCCCAATGAGGACGCGGCCTCCATGATCGGCTACGCGGGCAAGCCCTATCCCCACGTCAGTGTGGCCGTGGCGGACCCGGTCACCGGCGAAATCCTCCAGGGCCAGGCCACCGGCGAGCTGCTGGTCTCGGGACCGGGTGTCTTTGCCGGCTACTTCCGGAATCCGGACGCCACAGCGGCGGCGCTCGCCGACGGCTGGCTGCGCACCGGGGACCTGGTGGAACGGACTGCGGACGGCTTCTTCCGCATTGTGGACCGGATCAAGGACCTGTACATCTCCGGCGGCGAAAACGTGGCGCCGGCCCAGGTGGAGCAGGTGCTGCTGTCGCACCCGGCAGTGGCGGAAGCCGCCGTCGTCGGAGTGCCGGACGAACGCTGGGGCGAAGCCGGGCTGGCCTACGTGGTGGTCCGGGCGGGCCTGATCACCGACGCCGAGGAACTCACCGAACACTGCAAGGCGCAGCTGGCGGCCTTCAAAGTCCCCGGCCGTTTCGTTTTTGTCACCGCGCTGCCGCGGACGGCACTGAACAAGGTGGCACGGGGCAGGCTGCCGCAGATCGCGGCCCGGCCCGGCGTCCACCACCCCCTGACAGCAGGATCGGAGCACGGAACATGAGCGCTGCACCCCGCACCGCCCGCGGCACCAGGACCCGGGCCAAGCTGCTGGAAGCGGCCGAAGCCGTGTTTGCCTCGGTGGGCTACCACGACGCCTCCATCGTGAAGATCACCGAGCAGGCGGACGTCGGCCTGGGCACCTTCTACCTGTATTTCGAGGGAAAGCAGACCATCTTCGACGAGGTGGTCGAGGACCTCAACCGGCGGGTGCGCCATGCGATGACGGAGGCCGCGAAGTCGGCGGACAACCGGCTGGAGGCCGAGCGGGCCGGGTTCAGGGCGTTCTTCCGCTTCACCGCCGAGCACCCCGCGCTCTACCGGATCATCCGGCAGGCGGAGTTCGTCTCACCCGGCGCGCTGCGGATGCACTACACGCGCATCGTCAACGGCTACATCGAGGGCCTGAAGGCGGCGCAGGCCACCGGCGAGGTGCGTCCGATGGACCCGGACGTTGCGGCGTGGGCGCTGATGGGCATCGGCGAGCTGATCGGCATGCGCTGGGTGCTGTGGGAGGACGGCGACGGCGCACAGCCCGTTCCGCGGGAAGTGCCCGACCACGTTTTTGAAGAAATGATGCAGTTCATCGAACGGGCGCTGGCGCCCGGACAACCGCAGGTGACGGAAGGACCGAACCGTGGCTGACAAGACTCTGACAGGCCGCAGCGCCATGGTGACCGGCGGGGCCAGCGGCATCGGTGAAGCGTGCGCCCGCGCCCTGGCCGGCCGCGGCGCCAAGGTCACGGTGGCTGACCTGGACGGCGCCGCCGCCGAACGGGTGGCGCAGGAGATCGGCGGCGTTCCGTGGCAGGTGGACCTCAGCGACACCCGGGCGCTGGAAACTGCCTCGGTGGATGTGGACATCCTGGTAAACAACGCCGGCATCCAGCGCATCAACCCGATCGAGGACTTCGATCCGGAGGCCTTCCGGCTGATGCTCCGGCTGATGCTGGAATCCCCGTTCCTGCTGATCCGCGCGGCGCTGCCGGGCATGTACGACCGCGGCTTCGGCCGGATCATCAACATCTCCTCGGTGCACGGGCTGCGGGCGTCCGCGTACAAAGCCGCTTACGTTTCGGCCAAGCACGGGCTGGAAGGCCTCTCCAAAGTGACGGCGCTGGAGGGCGGCGCGCACGGCGTGACCAGCAACTGCATCAATCCCGGCTATGTGAAGACGCCGCTGGTGGAAAAGCAGATTGCCGACCAGGCCCGCATGCACCAGCTGCCGGAAGAGGAAGTGGTGGCCCAGGTGATGCTCACCGAGAGCGCGGTCAAGCGCTTGGTGGAGCCGCATGAAGTGGCCTCGCTGGCCTGCTGGCTCGCGGGGCCCGACGCCGGGATGGTCACCGGCGCGTCCTACACGATGGATGGCGGGTGGTCCAGCCGATGAGCGCCGAACCGGCAGCCTTGCCGTACGCCACGCTGGACGTGCCGGTCCGCGGCGGAACCCTGCGCACGGGCGTGTGGGGGCCGCAGGATCCGCAGGCACCGGCAATCCTGGCCGTGCACGGGGTTACTGCGTCGCACCGCACCTGGGGCCTGCTGGCGCAGGAGCTCGACGGCGTGCGGGTCATCGCGCCGGATCTGCGCGGACGCGGGCGCAGCAACGGGCTGCCCGGCCCGTTCGGCATGGCCGCCCACGCCGATGACCTCGCCGAGGTGCTCGCCGCACACCAGGTGGGCAGCGCCGTCGTCGTTGGCCATTCAATGGGGGCTTTCGCCTCGGTGGTGCTGGCCCGGCGGCATCCCGCGCTGGTCCAGTCGCTGGTACTGGTCGACGGCGGCCTGCCGCTGCAGGTGCCGGCCGGGCTCAGCGACGATGAAGTCATCCAGTCCGTGCTGGGACCGGCGGCCGAACGGCTGGCCGCGACGTTCCCCAGCCGGGAGGCCTACCGGAACTTCTGGCGCGCCCACCCGGCCTTCGCGGACCACTGGAACCCGCTCGTGGAGGACTACGTGGACTACGACCTCGCCGGCGAACCACCGCTGTTGCGGCCGGCAACGAACTACGAGGCGATGGCCCGCGACACAGCCGACCTGAACAGCGGTGCCGTCCTGATGGATGCGCTGGAAGCACTGGAGATTCGCGCCGTGCTGCTGCGGGCTCCCCGCGGCCTGCTGAACGAAGACGCCGGTCTCTACACGCGCGACTACGTGGATCAGTGGGCCCGGCGGCTGCCCGCTCTGCAGGCCCGCGAGGTGGCCGGGACCAACCACTACACCATCGTGATGGACCGCCCCGGGGCGGCGGCAACGGCGGATGCCGTGCGCGAGGTAATGGCCGGACCGGTGAAACGACACACCGGAACAGCTGCAGGATAAACTCAAGACTGCGTGCCTATAGTCGAGAGGCTGAGGTTTCTTCCCCCAAGCACAAGCCCTCGTCCTCGGCCCTGAGGCACAAAGTAGTCATGATTCGATTCGATAACGTCACCAAGATCTACGACCAGAACTCTCGTCCGGCCTTGGACAAGATCAGTCTGGAGATCGATCGGGGCGACTTCGCCTTCTTGGTCGGCTCGTCCGGGTCCGGTAAATCCACGTTCATCCGCCTGGTCCTCAAAGAAGACAGGGCGACCCGTGGCTCGGTCTACGTCGCCGGCCAGAACGTGGCCAACATTCCCAGCTGGCGCGTGCCCAAACTGCGCCGCGGCATCGGCGTCGTCTTCCAGGACTTCCGGCTACTGCCCAATAAGACGGTTTTCGCCAACGTGGCGTTCGCCATGCAGGTGATCGGACGCAGCCGTGCCGTGATCCGGGAGACGGTGCCCGAGGTGCTCAAGACCGTGGGCCTGGAGGGCAAAGACCACCGTATGCCGCACGAACTGTCCGGCGGCGAACAGCAGCGCGTCGCCATCGCACGCGCCGTCGTGAACAAGCCGGGCATCCTGCTGGCCGACGAACCTACCGGCAACCTGGATCCGACCACCTCGCTGGGGATCATGAAGGTGCTGGACCGCATCAACCAGAACGGCACCACCGTGGTAATGGCCACGCACGACAACGTGATCGTGAACGAAATGCGCAAGCGCGTGATTGAACTGCGCGACGGCGTGCTGGTGCGCGATGAATCCGAAGGCATTTACCTCGGTGAGCCGGAGGAAGCCAAGTGAGACTGGCCTTTATCCTCGGCGAAATCGCCTCCGGCCTGCGCCGCAACCTGTCCATGGTGGTCTCCGTGGTGCTGGTGACCTTTATTTCGCTCAGTTTCGTCGGTGCCGCCGGCATGCTGCAGATGCAGATCAACCAGATGAAGGGCTACTGGTACGACAAAGTCCAGGTGGCCATCTTCCTGTGCGTCGACACCTCGACGACGGCGAGCTGTGCGTCCGGCCCGGTGACCGATGAGCAGCGCGCCGAGATTGAGGCCACGCTGACCAGCCCGGCCGTGGAACAGTACGTGGACACCTACCTGTACGAGTCACAGGACGATGCGCTGGGCCACTTCCGCGACCAGTTCGCGAATTCGCCGATCGTGGACTCCGTGACGGCGGATCAGTTGCCCGAATCCTTCCGTGTCTCCCTGGTGGATCCGCAAAAGTACGAGGTCATCAACGAGATTTTCTCCTCGCTGCCCGGCGTGGAGGTGGTGGTGGACCAACGCGAGATCCTGGAAAAGGTCTTCAGCGTCATGAACATCGCCTCGCTGGTGGCGGTGGGCATCGCCGTCGTCATGATTGTCTGTGCCATTCTGCTGATCGCCACCACCATCAGGCTGTCCGCCTTCAGCCGGCGCCGGGAAACCGGCATCATGCGCCTGGTCGGCGCCTCCAAGCTGGTGATCCAGCTGCCGTTCGTGCTGGAGGGCGTCATTGCTGCAGTGGTCGGTGCCTTGCTGGCGTCGGTCACGCTGTGGGCCGTGGCGCACTTCTTCATCGGCGACTGGCTGGCCAGCCAGTACCCGGACACCGCGTTCATTTCCTCCAGCACCATGCTGGTGATCGGCCCCGCGCTGGTGCTGCTGGGTGCCGTCCTGGCCGGAATATCGTCCCTTTTGACCCTGCGCCGCTACCTGAAGGTCTAGAATCATGACACGTGAGCAGAACTTGACATGGGGGAGCCAGGCTGTGAGCCGTTCAAAGCCGCGGAAGAAGTGTCTTCCGCAGGGAATTCTGAGTGCAGCCATGGCGGCTCTGCTCGCGTTCTCCCTGGGCTCCGCCGGCCCGGCCCAGGCCGATAACCTCGAGGACCGCAAGGCCCAACTTGAGCAGGAAATTCAGGAAATCGAGCATTCCCTGGAGTTCCTGGACGCCGACATCGTGAAGACGGTCAAAGAACTGAAGCAGTACCAGAGCCGGCTGCCGGGCGCCCAGCAGAAGCTCTCCGAAGCCGAGGGCAGGGTGGAGGCGGCCACCAACAAGGTTGCGGCCCTGGCCCAGCGTGTGGACCTGGCGCTGCAGACCAAGGACAAAATCAACCAGCAACTGGCCAGCGATGCGGCAGAGCTGAAAGAGACCAAGAAGGTCATCGGCCAGATCGCCACCCAGGCGTACAAGCAGGGCGGGGTGCCGTCCAACCTGTCTCTGTTCTTCGGTTCCGACGGCGACGCCAACCTGGCCAACACGATCGACCTGGCAGACCAGGCGCTGCGCAGCCAAAACGCGGCGCTGGACAAGCTGGCCCAGCAGAACGCAACCAACGTTAACTCCCAGGCGCGGCTGGAAGCCGTCGAGGAGGAGATCCGGGGGCTGAAGGAACAGGCCGAGGTAGCGTTGGCGGCGGAACAAACCGCCCGCGACGAGGCAGCAGCCGAAAAGCAAAAAGTCGACCAACTGATTGCCGAGACCTCGGCGCTTTCCGACAGCCTGCAGGCCCGGAAGCCGGAGATCGAGCAGGAGTTGGCCAAGACCGAGCAGGCCCAGCAGCAGGTGCTCTCCCAGATCAAGGAGCGGCAGGAACGGCTGCGCCGCGAGGCGGAGGAGAAAGCCCGGCGCGAAGCCGAAGAGCAGCGCAGGGCCCAGGAAGCGTGGGAGCGGGAACAGGCCCGGATCAAGGCGGCCCAGCAGGCGGCGCGGAACAGCGGCCAGCCGGTGCCGCAAATCATCCCCAAGGTCCAGCCACCGAAGCCGGTCAGCCAGGCGCCGTCGTCCTTTGGTTTGATTTCCCCGACCAGCGGGCCGATCACCTCCGGGTTCGGCTGGCGGTCCACCCCGCCCGGCACCATCGACTTTTTTGGCTCCGGCGGCTACCTGCACAGCGGGATCGACTACGGTCCGGCGTGCTGGGCGCCGGTGTACGCGCCGGCAGCGGGCACTGTGGAGCGGGCCGACGGTTCGGTCTGGGGCGGCGGCAACAGCGTCACCATGAGCCACGGTTACCGGGGCGGCAAGGTCCTGGACACGAACTACTACCACCTGAACAAGTACGTGGTGTATGCCGGGCAGCGGGTGGGACAGGGCCAGCTGATCGGCTACGTGGGCAGCACGGGCAACTCCACCGGGTGCCACCTGCACTTCGAAACCATCGTTAACGGCGATTTCGTGGACCCGATGGGCCTGCTCTAAGCCCGGTGAAAAAATCCCGGCGCTGCGGCGCCGGGGCAGCGCTCCTTCCGCCGGCGGCGGCGACGCTATAATGGAACGTTCCGACGACGAAGGAGTACCCGTGCCCAGAGAAAGTGGCCGAAAGGTAGTGGCCACCAATCGAAAGGCCCGGCATGACTACCACATCATGGATACCTATGAGGCCGGCATGGCCTTGATGGGAACCGAGGTGAAGTCCCTGCGCGAGGGCCGGGCCTCGCTGGTCGACGGCTTTGCCATCTTCTACAACGACGAGCTGTACCTGGAATCGGTCTACATTCCGGAGTACCTCAACGGCAGCTGGACCAACCACGCCGCCCGCCGCCGGCGCAAGCTGCTGCTGCACCGTGCTGAGCTGGAAAAGATCGCCCGCCAAACCCGGGAGTCCGGCTACACGATTGTGCCGCTGCAGCTGTACTTCAACGACGGCCTGGCCAAAGTGGAAATCGGTGTGGGCCGCGGCAAGAAGGACTACGACAAGCGCCAGACGCTGCGCGAAAAGCAGGACAACCGCGAGGCACTGCGCGCCATGCGGGAAAAGAACCGCGGGGGCTGATCCCGCCTTGAGGCCCCGTCCCTGCAGCCGGCAGGCCAGGCTGTGGACCCGGGCAGCTCAGCCCGCGGTGAGGGAACCGGCCACCAGGTCCAACCAAGCTGCCAGCCCACCGCTGGCAAGCGCCGTGCGTTGACGCTGCGCCCCATTGCCCTCCAGGCGCAGCCTCGCTGCCTGTTCATGGACCCAGCCGCGGTCCCCGTGTTGTTCCAGCGCATCGTCAATATGCCGGAGCAGCAACTCCAGCACGTCGAACGCCGGCCAGAGGGTGGCCGACTCCAGATGCACCAGTTTCCCGGTCATCCCGAACCGCGCGGCCTGCCAGAGTGCCACATCCAGATGTTCCGGGAAAAAGTTGATGACCGGTCGACCGGCGACGACGGCTGCCTGTTCGGTAGCCACCAGTGCCCGGACCAGTCCGGCCAGCAGGAGGCTGTCTGCGGCCGTGAGCTGGCTGTCCGAGGAGCGGACTTCGATGGTGGGGTAGTGGTCTGCCAGTCTGGCCAGCCAGGAGAGGTGCCCCGGATCCGGCACCACTCCGGAGGCGTACAACTGCCGCACCCTGACACGGTAGTCGTGCAGGTCCGCAAAGAACGGCGGGCAGCCCTGGACCTGCCAGCGGCGGTACAGAATGGTCCGCCAACTGGCGAACCCACTGTCCGCGTGCCGCCAAAAGGGAGAGTTTGCGGCGACAGCAGTGAGCAGCGGGAGCCACGGCCGAAGCCGGTTGAGGACCTGCAGGCGCACCTCCGGATCGGCCACTTCCACGTGGATATGCATGCCCGTCACGTACTGGTCGGCGACCAGCGCCGGTGCCCGTTCGGCAATGCTTCGGTATCTGGGGGTGTCCGTCACCGATGCCGGGCGCAGAGAGGCGTCGAAAATTACGCCAATGCCGGCTGCCGCTGCCCCTGTCGCGGTGGCGCTGCGGGCGAGATTCCGGCGGAAGTCCACGAGCGCATCGGCAGCCTCAGAGAGCGTGTGGCACACCGGGGTGGCTGTCTCGACCTGGCAATCGAGCAACTCGGTGCTCACCCAGTCCGGGGCGGTGTCCAGGCGCAGGGAGGCCCGAACCGCCGGACCAGTCGGCAGCGGCCGCGCAGACCGGGGGTCCATCAGCAGGAATTCTTCTTCGATGCCGAACGTTGCCGGGGCCTCAGCAGGGCCCGGTGGCGTGCCTGGAATTGCGCGCACAACCATGGTTCGAGCGTAATATCGCCCCTGCACGCTGGCTACGCCGAAGCCGGGAATAGCCTGACGCAGGCATGGGTTACACTGGATGGTCCGGGCAGGTAACTGACCGGCACAGCTGGTTATTTTGATAACTACATACGGGGATGACAGGTTTCGACGATGTTAGTCGCGCCAGGGGAAGCGGGCCGAGGATGCAGAGTTATCTCGGAAACG
>NZ_JBNHHB010000142.1:0-13239 GCF_059091905.1 Arthrobacter sp. Dra40 | reverse complement strand
CCCGATAGATTGGCCCAATGGAGATTCCCGAGGGACCGCTGCAGTGGGTGTACTATCCCATGACGCTGCTGCTGGTCGTCCTCGACGCCGCGATGCCCGCCTCGCCATCGGAAATGATGGTCATCGGCGGCGGCACCCTGCTGGCCGACGGCGAACTGATCCTGCCGCTGGTCGTGGTGGCGGCGATGCTGGGCAGCTGGCTGGGCGACCTCCTGCTCTTCCTGCTGTTCCAGCGCGGCGTCAATTCCTGGCTCAACCGCTACAGCTGGGGCCGGATGATCGACCGCGGGGTAACACTGGCACTGAGCAAAGCCGGCGAGTCCTCCACCTATGCAGCAGTGGTGGCTGCCCGCTTCATCCCCGGTGGCCGGACAGCATCGGTGGCGGCCTCCGGCCTCGCGGACGTACCGTTCAAGCCGTTTCTGCTCGCTTCGGCCACCGGGTCAGTGCTGTGGGCCGTCTGGATGATTGGGCTGGGCTTCGTCGCGGGAAGGGTCTCCGCCTTCCCGTTCTGGATCAACATCCTGATCGGGACTGGTGTGGGCGTCGTGGTGGGCTCGGTTATTGCTGCGGTCATCGGGTTGCGGGGCCGCCGCGCCAGCCGCCGCGGCGCGGCGTCCGTCCGCGAGACGTCCTCGCCCTACCCGACGCTAGGAGCCGAGTGAAGCCCGATTCCACCGCCCTTCAGCCCGTCGGGACAACAGCGAAGCCCTTGTTCGGCAGAATCCGTGCCGTCATGGCAACCGACGTGGCACGGCAGTGCGCGGTGACCGTCTCGCTGCTGCTCTGCCTGCCGGCCGGAATGCGCGGTGCGGGCTTGCTGGGCGGGACCGGAATCAAGGATGCCGCTTCCGGTGCCTTCGCCCCCGACTTTACGCTGCTGGCACTGGAGTCGCGGGCGTTCAGCGTCTGGGGCGTGATTTACCTTGGCCTGGTGGGCTACACGATGTTCCAGTGGTGGCCAGCCGAGCGTTCCTCACAGCGGCAGCGCAGCATCGGCTGGGCGGTCGCCGCCTCGATGCTGCTCAACGCGGCCTGGATTCTGGCAGCACAGGCGGGCAACATCGGGCTGACGTTGGTACTGATTCTGCTGCTGCTCACCGCGCTGGCGTGGGTCATCTACGGTTTGACCCGCTACCCCACGCCCTATCGGGTGGACGCGCTGCTGGTGGACGGGCCGCTGGGGCTCTACACCGGCTGGGTGTTGCTCGCCTCGGCCGCCAATGCTGCCAGCTGGCTGTCAGTCCGCGGGATCAACCTGTTGGGCTGGGGCGAGGACATTTGGGCGGTCATCGCGGTGGCCCTTGTCTCGGTGGCCGGCGCGGTGGTCGCCATGACCGGCCGCGGCCGGGTTTCCACTGTCCTGGCCCTGGTCTGGGGGCTAGGCTGGCTGACCTTCGACCGCTTCCTGGGCGATCCGCAGGCAGCGTCGGTGGCCATGGCCGCGGGTTTTGGACTGTTCTTCGTGGTGGTCTGCGGCATGTCCCGGCGTTTCCACGTGGGCCATGCGGAACGCCGCGCGCTCCGGCGCGGTGAGCCATTGGGCTGAGTAACCCCAGCAACCAACGACGGCGGACGTCCGGGTTGCGCGGCGCACGTCCCGGTTCCGCGCTGCGGCAGTTCCCGTTCCGCGCGGCGGACTTCCCCGCTGTGCGGGGATGCCGTTGCCGGCCCGTTCCCTGACACCGCGGAGGTTCAGCCGACCGGAGCCCACTTGCCACGCGAGCGCCGCAGCACGGTGAGCCGTGCAGTGGTCGCGACTTCTTCCACGGCGTGGCGCATGTTCGCTCCTGCTTGCAGCGCTTGCCGGTTTTCGGCTTGGTAGGCGTTGGCGTCAACGGTGAACCGGACCGTGATCCGCGGGACGCCGGCCACGATGTCCACCTGGTTTGCCTCCACAATGTGGGCTGCACCAACGGCAGCCACCGCTGCCTCCATCACCGCTTCCGGATGGTTTCCAGGCCGCAAACCGGTGACGTTCAACTGAGCGCGGAAAGACGGCATCCCTCAACTTTAGCCGCGTCCCACCCGCATGCCTCGGCGGGACCTCCGCCCAGAGCCGCGTCGCTCCACCCCGGGTCGACCTCCGCCCGAGGGCGTCGCTTCTGGCCCGCGTCGGTCGTGCGGGTCGAATGTCGGGGCGCACGGAGGTCGAATGTCAGGACGAACCCTGCTCAGCGCGAACGTGCACGGCGGGCCTCAGGGCGATCCGAGTTCTATCAGCAGCACGCCGGCGCCGATCAGTACTATTCCTGCCGCCATCAGCTTGGTGAGCGGTTCGTCGAACAGGTACTTGCCGGCCAGTGCCGTCAGCGCTACCCCGCAGGCGGTCCAGACTCCATAGGCAATCCCAATCCCTAATCCTTGGCGAAGGGCCAGCGAAAGGCAGCTAAAGGCAATCAGGTAGCCGAAGACAACGGCCAGCAGCCAGGCTCGGCGGCCGTCGATGCTGGCTCGCAGCGACAGGGTAGCGGCAACCTCCACGAAGATTGCGATACTCAGGAAGACCCATGCCATCATTCGGCCGCCTGGTCGGAGCGGCGCACCGACGCCCGGTGCCCTCCCCATTGCACGAGCACCACTCCGGCCACGGCCAACGCCATGCCGGCCACCATGAGCGCTGTGAGTGGTTCGTGGTACAGGATGGTTGCCAGGACAGCGGTGAGGGCAACGCCGAGCGCGCCCCAGATGCCGTAGGCAACGCCCACGGGCACTCCCGCGCGCAGGACGGCAGCCAGGAGCGTGAACGACACGACGTAACCGCCGACGACCACGGCGTACATCGCCGGGGCATCCAGGGCCGCCTTCAACGACAATGACGCTGCCACCTCACATACGATTGCCCCTGCGAGGAGCAGCCAGTTCTTCATGTATCGACCTCCGCCTCCCAGCACAGCAGGTTCTGCGGCCCATTGCACGCCGGGAGCCGGCTTCGCCAGGAGAACCCGGCGGGCGGAGGTCACGTTCGCCCCGGAAGGAGCGGTGGGGGGGAATCATCGGGCGGTCATCTTGACGTACTGATCCGGCAGAACATCAAATAAGAATGAAACCGCTGAAGACGGCCAGCCGGAAGCTGCCTCTTTCAGCAGCAGGTTTCGCCACCAGGGCCCGCTGTGCGCAGTTCAAGAGAGCCAACTGTGAAAAAGCAACTCCTCACCCCTGAATCCCCCGACCAACAAGCTGCTCCGCCGGAGCCGGCACAGCCTGGCACTGGCTGGAACGCCGATACGGCGTCCGGACCGCCGGGCGCCGGTGGCGTGGTCACGGTGGTGGAAGGCTCGTCCTTCTGTATCTCCTCGGCCGGCGGCGACATCTTTCCCGGTCTGACGCAAGGCGCTTTTTACCAGGACACGCGGATCGTGTCCGGATGGTGCCTGACCGTCAACGCGCTTCCACTCGAACCCCTGCTTTCCCGCGTTTTGGAGCCATACCGGGCGCGCTTTGTGGGGCGGGCCCGCCGCGCAGACGGGCTTGCCGACTCGCAGTTGGTGGTCGAACGCGAACGGCTCACTGGCGCCGGCCTGCGCGAAGACCTCGTCGTGACCAATCATTCGGCGCTGCCGGCGGAGTGCGTGCTGGAACTGCGGGTTGAAGCGGATTTTGCCGACCTCTTCGACGTCAAAGGCGGTCGGGCGGCACCTCCCGCGCAGCTGCTGCGGCAGGTCCGCGATGATGAACTGCTGCTCGAGGCCATCCGCCGTGGCCGCCGGCGGGGCATCCTCGTGCACGGGCGGGGCGCCGACGTCAACGAGGATGTGCTCCACTTCGAGGCAGTCATCCCGGCGCGCGGAACGTGGTCCACCAGCGTCATTGTCACCCCGCTGGTGGAACAGGACCTGCCTGCCGAGCCGTTTGTGGCCACTGGCTCCATCTCCGATCTTGAAGCGGCACGCCGCCACCGCGACTGGGAGAAATCAACCCCGCAGCTGGACGTGGGCAATGCCGACGTCGAAGCGGTCCTGCGACGGAGCCAGGAGGACCTCGGGGCCCTGCGGATCTTCGACCCCGCTCATCCTGGCCGCGCCGTGGTTGCCGCCGGCGCCCCCTGGTTCATGGCCCTCTTCGGCCGGGACTCGCTGCTTTCGGCGTACATGGCGCTGCCCGTTGACCCGTCGCTGGCACGCGGAACGCTGGAGACGCTCGCCGCCCGGCAGGGCAGCGAGGTCAATCCCGACACCGAGGAGGAGCCTGGACGCATTCTGCACGAAGTGCGTCTGGGGGTGACCGCCGGGGTGGTTCTGGGCGACCGCGCCGCGTACTACGGCACGGCGGACGCGACTCCATTGTTCGTCATGCTGATGTCTGAGCTGAACCGCTGGGGCATGGAGAAGGAGGTCCTGCAATCGCTGCTGCCGCACGCTGACCGGGCCCTGGGGTGGATCCGTGACTTTGGGGACCGCGACGGTGACGGTTTCGTGGAATACGACCGCGCCACGCCCCACGGGCTGCTCAACCAGGGGTGGAAAGATTCGTGGGACGGCATCAACTTCGCGGACGGCCGGATGGCCGAGCCGCCAATCGCCTTGTGCGAGGTGCAGGGGTATGTGTACGGCGCCTACATCGGCCGCGGACTGCTGGCTGCAGCGTCCGGCGAGCAGGACCTGGCCGCCGAGTGGGGGCGCCGCGCGTCGAGGCTGAAAGAGGAATTCAACGAGCACTTCTGGCTCCCGGACAAGGGGTACTACGCGGTGGCCCTGGACGGGCACAAGCGCCCGGTGGACGCCTGTGCTTCCAACATGGGGCACTGCCTCTGGACGGGCATCGTCGATGACGACAAGGCAGCACAGGTGGCCGCCCGACTCATGTCCCCCGAGATGTTCACCGGCTGGGGGATCCGGACGCTGGCATCTGACATGGGCGCCTACAACCCGGTCAGCTACCACAACGGCTCCGTCTGGCCCCACGACAGCACCTTGGTCGCCAGCGGCCTGATGCGCTACGGCTTTGTCGACGAGGCCCGGAGGGTGGCAGCCGGGCTCTTTGAGGCCGCCGTGTGCTTCGGCGGACGGCTGCCCGAACTGTTCTGCGGTTTCGACAGAAGTGAGTACGAGGTTCCGGTGCCCTACCCCACGTCCTGCTCGCCGCAGGCGTGGGCTGCCGCCTCGCCCGTCCAACTGATGCGCATGCTCCTGCGCTTGGACCCGTATTTCCCGGCCGACGAGCTTTGGCTGGATCCTACGCTGCCAGCGGACTTTGGTTCGTTCCGCGCGGACAACCTGCTGCTCGGAAAATCACGTGTCTCCCTATCCGTCACCGGGGAGGATTTCGCGCTGGAGGGTTTGGCTCCCGACGTGACGCTGCGTCACGGTACGCGGTCGCCGCTGGCGGAACTGCTGGCGCTCGGCGGTCAGGAATCGCGTGGATTGGAAAATTTGCCCTAGGCCAATTGCCTGCAGTCCGCCTCGCCACCCCGGCCGCGCCGGCGTAAACTGGTTTTCCCAAGCAATGGAAGGCCGATGATGCGCATCGGGCTGATTGCAGCACCTTGGATCCCGGTTCCGCCCCTCGGCTACGGCGGCACTGAACAGGTGGTGGACACCCTCGCCCGCGGTTTCATGGATGCCGGCCATGACGTGGTGCTGGCGGCTGCAGCCGACAGCAAGTGCCCCGTTCCCTTGGTGCCCGGCACCGAGCCCTCCGACCCGAATGCCGTTGGAACCAATTGGTCCGAGCTTCACCACATCATCCGGGCGTATGAAGGGCTGGACGGGGTGGACCTCATTCACGACCACACGTTGGCGGGGCCGCTGTACCGGGACCGGCTGACGACGGTTCCGGGGGTCACAACCATCCACGGCCCACTGACCACCCAGCTGGCCGCGGTCTATCATGCCGCAGCCCGGCATGTTGCAGTCGTGGCCATCTCGAGGCGGCAGATTGCCGGGTCCGGGATTAGAGCGGCCGCGATCATCCACCACGGCATCGACACCACCACCGTGCCGGTGGGCGGCGGCAGGGGCGGATACGCCTGTTTTCTGGGCCGGATATGTCCCGACAAGGGCATTGCCCAGGCCATTGCTATTGCCCGATTGGCCGGGATCCCGTTGAAGATCGCCGCGAAAATGCGCGAGCCGTCGGAACAGCGGTATTTCCACGGGGTCATTGAACCCATGCTGGGACCGGATGTGGAGTTCCTTGGCGAAGTCGGCGGCGACGACAAATACCGGCTGCTGGGCGAAGCGATCGCCCTGCTGAATCCCATTCAGTGGACGGAACCTTTCGGCCTCGTCATGATCGAAGCCCTGGCGGCCGGCACCCCGGTGGTCTCCACACCGCGGGGAGCTGCCCCTGAAATCGTCGAGCCGGGCGTCACCGGGTTCCTGGCCCGGGAAGATCGGGAGCTGGCCAGACTTCTGCCGCAGGCGACATCACTGGACCGCCGCGCCTGCCGGGCCGCGGCCGAGCGCCGCTTCAGCGCGGCCCGGATGACGACCGACTACCTGAATTTCTTTGAGCGGCTGCTGGCCGGGGACGACGCAGTGCGCGCCCCGGCTTAGCGCCGGTGAATCGACTTGTAGCTCAGGTAGGCGTTCAGCCCCTCAATGCCGTATTCGGTGCCCAGCCCTGAGTCATGCCGGCCGCTGAACGGAGCGGAGTGGTTCGAAGCGAAGAAGTTGATTCCCACCGAGCCGGTGTCCATCCGGTCGGCGACCGCGAGCGCCGCGTCCTGGTCCCGCCCGAACACGATGCCGCCCAGGCCGAACTCGGTGTTGTTGGCGAGTGCCACAGCATCGTCAACGTCTGTGTACTTCATGACCGTGAGCACCGGCCCGAAGACTTCCTCGCGTGCAATCCGCATACCCGGTGTCACGTCGGCGAACACCGTGGGCTCCACGAAGTAGCCGCCTTCGAGTCCTCCGCCGAGCCGTGCGGCCCGCCCGCCGGTGGTGGTCCTGGCTCCATCGGCCTTGGCCGACTCCAGGTGGTCCAGCACTGTCCGGTACTGCGACTCGGTGGCCGACGGCCCGAAAACGGTGGCCGGGTCCAGCGGGTCGCCCTGGACGCCGGCAGCGATGGTGGCCGTCACCATCTCCACCACCTGGTCATAACGCGACGCCGGGGCCAGGATGCGGCTGGAGATGTAGCAGGTCTGGCCGGTGTTGCGCATGCAGGAGCGGATCAGCACCTTCGACATGTCGTCCAGGTCGGCGTCGTCGAGCACCACCGCGCTGGATTTGCCCCCCAGCTCCAGGGTGACCGGACGCAGCAGGTCGCCGCAGGCGGCTGCGATCTTTCGGCCCACCGGAGTGGAACCCGTGAAGGCCACCTTGTCCACGCCGGGATGCTTGACCAGGGTGTCGCCAAGCCGGCCGGATCCGGTGACCAGGTTGACCACGCCGGCCGGCACTCCTGCGGCGGCCACGGCGTCCACGATCAACCGGAAGGACAGCGGTGTGGGCGAGGCCGGCTTCATCACCACCGTGCAGCCCGCGAGCAGGGCAGGCGCCAGCTTGATAACCATCAGGTTGATCGGAAAGTTCCACGGCGCGATCAGTCCGCACACCCCCACCGGATCCCGGCGCACCACTGACTCGCCGCCGCCAAGGGGGAACGGCCGCACGTCCTCGCGCTCCAGGTACTCCGCCAAGGTGGCGAAGTAGCGGAAGATGCCGGCGGCGTTCGCGGCGGCGCCGGAGGATTCGGAGACCGGCGAGCCGTTTTCCCGGGTGTTGGTCAGCGACAGCGTCTCGACCCGTTTTTCCACCTCGTCGGCGATCCGCAGCAGGAACGCCGCGCGTTCTGACGGTGCCAGCTTCGGCCAGGGCCCGTCGTCGAAGGCCTGGCGGGCGGCGGCCACGGCCGCGTCAATGTCCTCGGCGGTGCCGTCGGGTACCGACCCCCATACCTGGCCGGTGGCCGGGTCTGTCACCGGGTTGCGGCCGGTACCGCGGGCGCGGACCCAGGCACCGTTAATGAAGACGTCCTGAACATGGGTGTACGGCAATTCGAGGGCCTCGCGGGCGGCCAGCGCGGGCGCCGTGGGGTCCGGGAACGCTGCTGTGGTCGCGGCGGACGACGCCTGTGCTCCCCCAGGTGCCGTGGCGGCCGTATTCGGCGTGCTCATCGGATGACTCCTGTCTTCAACAGCGCCCGGGAACGCTCCAGGTCGGCCGTACCCATGGCAACGGCCGCCTCGGTGATCAGTTCCGGGATGATTTCGGTGCCCAGCCGGTCCGTGTAGACCGCCGGCGTCATGCCGAACCAGGACGAGGCCAGGGCTATGCCGGCGTGGTCGAACCGCCACAACCGGTCGGCGTCGCGAACCAGAGCGTCTTCCAGGGAATACGCCACGTGGCGGGTGTCGTGCCCGTCGATGATCTCGCAGACACGGTCGATAAAACCGGCGGAGTAACCCAGGCCCGGCAGCACCCGGCGCGCCACCTTGCAGCCCTCGGCCTCGTGCTCGAATCGGATGGCTGCCTTGCGCCAGTCGCCCGAGAACCCTTCGGTGAGGATCCTCGACTCGTCCACGTGTGCCCAGCCGGTGTCGTGCAGCAGGATGGCCACCCGAACAAGGTCCGCGTCGGCCTCCGGGTACGCCCGGCACAGCCGCTCGGCAAAGGCCAGCGAGATGGGCAGGTGGACGTCGTTGCCGCGGGTGCGGGTCTCCTGCACCACGGCACGCCAGATCGGGTCCAGGTCGCCGGTTGCGGCGGGGGTGAGCGCGATTGGAGTGGTGTCCACTGCCCCGGTGGCCGGCACCGGCCGCACCGGGTACTCGGCGGAGAAGGCTTGTGCGCGCGGATCGCCGGCATGGTTGGACGGCTCGGCGCCAGCCCACGCGGGGGCCTTGTCTGCGGCCTCCGGGGTTTGGGTCTCGGGTGTGCTCATGGATAGGTCTCCTTGTGGTGCTGGAACGCCGTCAGCGGCAGCTCAGCCGTCGGTTGCGATGGTCTTGAGGACGACGGCGGGATCCGCTGCGGCGTCCGCGGGGATGTTCTGGCCCTTGGCCAGTGCGTTCTTGACCGCCATGAAGTCCAGTGGAGCGTTGACACAGTCCGCGGCAATGATGCGGCCGCCGCGGTAGTACAGCACGGAGAACTTGCCGCGCTCCTCATCGCGGCGGACCACGGTCTGGTCGTAGCCGATGGTGAGTCCGGCGATTTGCAGTTTCAGGTCGGCCTGGTTGGACCAGAACCACGGAATGCCCGCATAATCCTCGCGCCGGCCCACCAGCGAGTAGGCGGCCACCTTGGCGTGTTCGATCGCGTTGTTCACGCTCTCCAGCCGGATGCGCTCGCCCTCGGGCGAGCCGGGCAGGGGGTTGGGCATGTTCGCCACATCCCCCACCGCCACCGTGGTTCCGTCGGACGCCAGCGCGTGCCGGTCAACGACAATGCCGTTGTCCACCTCCAGGCCCAGCTGCTCGGCCAGCTCGGTGTTCGGCACCACGCCGATGCCGACCAGCACCAGCTGGGCCGGCACCTCGGTGCCGTCTTCCAGCCCGACGCCGGACACCCGGCCGCCGCCGTCGTCGGCCGGAACCAGCTGTTGGATCCGGGCATTGAGGCGGATGTCCAGGCCGCGTTCGCGGTGCGCAGCCAGGAAGTAGTCGCTGGTCTCTTCGCCCACCGCCCGGCCGATCAAACGCGGGCCGTACTCGAGCACGGTGACGTTCTTGCCCATCGCGTGCAGGCTGGAGGCAGCCTCCAGCCCGATGAAACCGCCGCCGATCACGACGGCGTCCTGCACACCGTCCAACTGGGCCTTGAGCGCCAAGGCGTCGTCGGCGTTGCGCAGGTAGACCACACCGGCAAGGTCCGCGCCGGGCACCTGCAGTGTGCGGGCGCGCGCACCGACGGTCAGCGCCAGCCGCCGGAAGGGGTACTGCGCGCCGGAGGCGGCATGCGCCACGCCGGAGCCGTCCGCTTCCTTGTCGATCCGCTCGATCCGCTCGCCCTTGACCAGGGCCACGTTGTGGTCCTGCCAGTACTGGTTGGACCGGAAAATCAGCGATTCGCTCTCCACCTTGCCCTGCAGGAACTCCTTGGACAGGGCCGGGCGCTGGTAGGGCCGGTGGTCCTCCTCGCCCAGCAGGGTGATGTGCTCATCGAAGCCGAGCGCGCGCAGCGACACGGCCAGCTGGACTCCGGACTGGCTGGCGCCGATGATCAGCAGCCCGGTGCGCACGGCGCCGTCCGCTGCTTCGGCGGGCGCCGCCGTCGTCGTGGTGGTGGTGGTGGTTTCCATGATCAGATCTGCGTTTCCGGGGTAGTGACGTACAGGTCCTGGCCCTCGCAGAGCTTCAGCTGGCAGGACAGGCGGGAATTGTCCTCGCGGTCCACGGCCGTTCCGTAGAGCATCTCGTCCTCCATCTCTTCCATCTCGGGAAGCTGCGCCAGGGAGTCCTCGCGGACGAAGACGTGGCAGGTGGCGCAGGACAGCGAGCCGCCGCATTCGGCGACGATGCCCGGCACGCCGTTGCGCACCGCGGTTTCCATGACCGAGTCTCCGGGGTTGCCTTCGACGTCGCGGACGGCGCCTTCAGCGTCGGTGAAATGTACCGTAGGCATGGTTCTCCTTCGGGTTGCAGTGGTTCAGATGAACTGGCGGCCGCCGTCGACCACCATGGTTTGTCCGGTGATGTAGGAACTGTCCGGCCCGGCCAGGAAGAGCGCGGCGCCCACAATGTCCTCGGGCTGGCTGGGGCGTTTGAGCGCGCCGCGGTCCACACCGTAATCCTCTGCGTTCTCCATCAGCCCGTAGCTGGCCTCCGTGAGCGTGAAGCCGGGGGCGATCGCGTTCACAGTGATGTTGCGCCGGCCCAGTTCCTTGGCCAGCACCCGGGTCATCGACACCACGCCGCCCTTGGACGCAACGTAGTGCAGCCACTGCTCCGAACCGGAGTAAATGGTGGCGGACGACAGGTTGATGACGCGGCCGCCGTCGGGCAGGTAGGGGCTGGCGGCGCGCGTCACCAGCCACGGGCCTTTGAGGTTCACGTTCATCACCAGGTCCCATTCGGCCGGGTCGATGTCCTCGAACGGGGTGCGGGTCACCGTTGCGTAGATCGCGGCGTTGTTGAGGACGACGTCGATGCTCCCCTGCCCGAAGTCGGCGCACTGCCGGGCCAGGGCCTCGGTGGAGGCCACGTCGGTAACGTCGGCTGCGAAGGCTTCGGCCGCGGCTCCTGCCTCGCGGACCAGCGCGGCAGTTTTTTCGGCACCGGCCAGATTGGTGTCGGCCGCTGCCACCCGGTAGCCGCGCGCGGCGAAGCCCAGGGCGAAGGCACGGCCGAGTCCGCCGGCGGCGCCGGTGATCAGCACCGTCCGGGTCCCGGACCCCGGGGCAGGGTTGCCGGCGCCGGGAGCGGCTGTTGCATCGTGGGGAGGCTGTGTCATCGTCAAACTTTCAGGTCGGGAGGTGCCGGACCGGGGGCCGCTGGAAACGGGACCCCCGGGCCGGCACGGGGTTGGCCTTGAGTGGTTACATTCCACCCGGTCACGGAACGAACTCAGGCGTGGCTGTGTGCTCCCGGACCGGCGACGGCCGGATGGGCGGACTCCTCAGCGTCCAGGATCTGCACGGTGCCCTTGGTGCCGTCCACCCGCAGCCGCTGTCCGGTCTTGATGGTGGTGGAGGCCGACCCGGTGCCGGTTACTGCCGGCAGGCCGTACTCGCGGCAGACGATGGCCGCGTGGCTCATCATGCCGCCGATGTCCGTGACGGTGGCCTTGATCTTGCCAAAGATCGGCCCCCAACTCGGCGCGGTCACCGTGGCCACCAGGATCTCGTCCTGCTGGACCTCCGAGAGCTGGTCGGAGTCGTGGATAACCCGGGCATAGCCTTCCACCACGCCGGGGGACGCAGCCATGCCGCGCAGCCCGCCGCCTTCCACCTCTTCGCCCTCGCCCAGCCACTGCTGGACCTGCTCGGTGGTGATGCCCCAGAGCATGCGGGTGAACGGTTCGGTGATGGAGGCCGGCGGCGTGTTCAGCGCCGGTGCCGGCCGGGCGGTCTTGAGCGCGTCCACGATCTTGCGGCGGCGCTCGATTTCCTCCGGCCAGTAGGTGGGACCGATCGGCTCGGCGCCCACGCCCCAGCCGGTGACCAGGTCAAAGAGCGCGTCGCGGACTTCGTTCCGGTTCAGGTAGAGCAGGTCGTCCGGTTCGGTCCAGAAGCCTTCGGCGTGCAGCATCCGGGACAGCTCCCGGATCTTGCGCCAAAAGACACCCATGGTCCAGTGCTCAATGTAGAAGTTGTGGTTTTCCACGTACGGGTACGCGGTCGCGGCCAGCTGCCGCTTGGCGTCGAACGCGGCCAGGGTCTCGCCGTCGAGCAGCTCGCGGTATTCCTCCACGATGCGTTCCTTCTCCGCCACCAGTTCCTCGACCGGGCGCATGATCTGCTGGCCTTCGTCCAGCCGGCGGATGTAATCGGCAATGTAGCCCAGCGGGATTTCCTGGTATTCGTTCCAGTACTTGTCGTGCCCGTAGAAGCCGTTGCCCACGGTGAAGTTGAACCACGGGTCCTTGGCTTCTTCGTACCGGGCGATCCAGCGGTCGCCGCCCTCGGAGGCGCTGATCGCGGCCAAGGTGGCCTCGACGTCGTCGGTATTGCCAAAGGCGGACTGCAGGCCCAGCTCCACGGCCAGCGAGGCCAGGTGCTTGAGCTCGTCGTCCGGGCGGAACAGCTCCATGTCCACGCCCTGCACCATGGTGGCAATCGACTGGTCAGGGATGTTCGGGAAGACTTCCTTGCAGAAGTTGAAGAAGTCCAGGTAGGCGATGTAGCCCAGGTTCAGGAACTCGAAGTGGTACTGCCAGTTCCGGTACGCCAGCTGGATCAGCCGGTCATAGTTCTCCAGCAGCACCTCGGAGCCGTCCATTGCCTTGCCGGTGGTGATGTCGTCCATCGGCACCATGTCCGGCAGCTTCTTGAACGAGATGGTTTCCATCTCGTCGATCGTGGCGCGCACCTTCACGTGCCACTGCTTGAGCAGTTCCTCCCAGTTTTGGAAGTAGTGGCCCACCCGCTGCTCGAAGTGCGGGACGCGGTCGGCGATCTGGTCCTCCGGCACCGGAATCGGCGACATGTAGAGGTAGCCCAGGTGCACCCGGAATTCGATGCCGTTGGCGTTGGGGATCATCAGGTGCCGGGCGTTGTACTGGCCCAGGCACTTGACCGCGAATTCGCCGCCAATGGTCTCGAACGGCTTGTAGACGGTGGGCCAGTGCTGGCTGTCGCAGAACCAGAACTTGGCGTCTTCCTGTTCCTTGAGCTTGTCCTGGAACACCA
>NZ_JBNHHB010000141.1:0-13462 GCF_059091905.1 Arthrobacter sp. Dra40 | reverse complement strand
CGTGCGTGGCCCCGTCGCGGGTGGCCGCATGGGAGCGCGGGAGCTCACGGATGAGCGAGGCACGGCGAAGGCGTGCGTGGCCCCGTCGCGGGTGGCCACCGAGGTCGGAACCGAGCGCCAGCTGGTGCGACTCGGGGATGGTGCCCTTGCCGCGTGCTCAGGACCGGAGCCTACAACGCCTCGGCTAGAGCCAACAGGTCCTTGCCTGGTCGCGGAGAGCCGCCGCCGGCTATGATGACCGGACGTTGCACGGCACGTAGGGCGACCACCGCCGCCTCGATCGCGGCGGCCCGGGCTACAGCGCCTGCGGGTGCCAGACCCGTTCGCCAGCGGCCGCCCCGAAACCGACGCCGTCGGCCGGGGCGTAGTCCGGCCAGGCCAGGCCGGTGGGCGGCATGAAGTCGGCGGGGAGCAGGGCTTGGGTGGGGTTCTCGGCCTTGCGCTGCTTGAACTCCTCCGCGGCCGCAGCCAGCAGTTGAGGCGAGGTGAGCATGTCCACGAAGGTTCCGGCGATGGTCTTGCCGGCCACCTCGATGGTCGGGTCGATCGCGGCGGGGATGCCGCCGAGGGCGTTCATCACCCAACCCGGATAAGCACCGCGGCCCGGGGCGGGCTTCAGCGCCGGCCGGGAGATGTAGAACCGGACGGTGGGAGCGTAGTGCGTCATCTCCACGTAGTCGTCGCTGGTCCAGTTCTTCTGCCACGGGGCCAAGTGCTCACGCAGCGCCTGCTCGGCGTCCTGCGGGGAGATCAGCGATTCGCACTCGTCCAGGAACGGCTTCTCCATCGGCTCGACCCCCAGTCCGGACTGGATCTCACGCGCGGCAGCCACGGCGTCGTCGTTGTAAGTAGGGGCGCCGACTTCCTCAAGGTTGTTGTACAGCGCCTGCGCCAGCGCGTGGTTGGTGATGCCGGGGCGGTTGCGGGCCACCCAGGTTCTCCACCCGGCAGTGCGCCATCGCGGCGGCGTGCTCGGCGTTGCGGTCCAGCACGGCCAGCACGTGCTCGGCCATCTCCAGCGTGGGGCAGCGCCAGGAGTACTGGATCTGCGCGATCCGCGCGGCAGGTTGTCCGCGGTCGCCTGACCGGAGCCGAGGATCGCATCGGAGAGGCTCCAGCCGCCGAAGCTGGGCAGCATCGCGTCCTGCATCACCCGCGAGCTGGTGCACATCTGCGTCAGCGCCACGTTCGCGCCCGGGGCGAGGGCGGCCGAGTGAGACGCCGGGAGCGGCGGGTTCTGGCCTGACGCCTCAGGGCGCCTCATCGGCCGGCAAGCTCGACAGCTTCAAAGCTAACCACCGCGCCCATCGGCCCCCGAGGCAGGACCCGGATCACCGCGTCCGGTGCATCTGCAGCCCCTCGAGCAGCGTATTGACGCCGAAGAGGAACGCTTCGCCGTTAGCGTCGGAATCTGGGCCCGGTTCCAACAGGCCGGATCGGGCAAGCTCGGCCCGGGTCTGCTCCTCTGCCACCGCGCCGAGGATGAAGTGCGTCAGGCTCTTCGCCCCCCAGCGCGCGTGCAGCTCGCTCAGTCCACTCTCAGCCAAGAGGGCGGTCATTCCATACAGCGGGGTGAGGGACTCCGGCGCCAGCGCCTGCGCGAGGGAAACGACGTCCGAGCCGTCGCGCACGGCGAGCAGCGCGGCGCGCAGATCCTGCGCGGACCGCCGAACCGCCCCGTCCGCGTCGCCGCCAGCCTCGCCCACTTTCACGGGCTCCAGGATTCGCTCGGCCAACACCACCAGCAGTTCCTGCTTGTTCTTTACATGCCAATACAGCGCTCCCGGCTGCACGCCGAGATCCCGCGCAAGCCTGCGCATCGAGAGATCGGCAAGACCGTACGAGCGCAAGATTTCCAAGGCCGTATCGACAATCTTCCCGCGCGTCAGGGCCACGTCGACCTCCGTCCTCTCCGTCTCCAGCCGATGTCACGTTATGGCGTCCATCATGCACCATCCTTGACAAGCACTCCGTCCCCACCCACTATTGAACGGTGTTCAATTCATTTCATGACCTGGCCGACCGGCAGCTGGCCGGCGGCACCCTGACCCGCGACGATGCGCGTGCCATCCTCGCTTCCGACGACTCACAGCTGCTGGAGCTGACTGCGGCAGCGGCGACGCTGCGGCGGGCCCACTTCGGCAATTCCGTCAAGGTGAACTATCTGGTGAACCTCAAATCGGGCCTCTGCCCGGAGGACTGCACCTACTGCTCGCAGCGCCTGGGATCGGCCGCCGAGATCCTCAAGTACACCTGGCTCAAACCGGAAGAGGCAGCCGAACAGGCCGCCAGCGGCATCCGCGCCGGCGCCTCCCGAGTCTGCCTGGTGGCCAGCGGCAAGGGCCCCACGGACCGGGACGTGGATCGGGTGGCCACCATGGTCACCGGGCTCAAGGACGAGCACCCGCAGGTGGAGGTCTGCGCCTGCCTGGGCATCCTCAAGGACGGGCAGGCGGAAAAACTCAAGACTGCCGGTGTGGACGCCTACAACCACAACCTGAACACCAGTGAATCCAACTACGCCGACATCTGCACCACCCACGAATACTCCGACCGCGTGCGCACCGTCAACCACGCCAAGGACGCCGGCCTCTCCCCCTGCTCCGGCCTAATCGTAGGCATGGGCGAGACCGACGAAGAGCTGATCGACGCCGTCTTCGCCCTGCGCGAGCTGGAAGTTGACTCGTTCCCGGTCAACTTCCTGATGCCCTTCGAGGGCACCCCGCTGGAGGAAACCTGGCTGCTAACGCCAGCGCACTGCCTGCGGATCCTGGCGCTGGTGCGCTTCGCCTGCCCTTCCACCGAACTGCGGATGGCCGGCGGCCGCGAGATGCACCTGCGCTCCCTGCAGCCGCTGGCCCTCCACATGGCCAACTCGCTCTTCCTCGGCGACTACCTGACCAGCGAGGGTCAGGCCGCGAAGGCGGACCTTGAGATGATTGCCGACGCCGGCTTCACAGTCCTGGCGCCCGCCCGCCCGGTGCCTTCTGCTGCCGCGGACGACGACGGCACACCGTCACCGATTTCCATCCGGCGCCGCGGTGCGGGGACGGAGCTTGCGCCCAATGCCTGAGGCAGTGCTGTCCGGCGCTGCGTTGCTTGCGCGCGACCGCGGCCTGCTCTGGCATCCGTACGCCCCGCTGGACGGCCCCACGCCTTATGCGGTTGCCGCCGCGGACGGCGTGCGGCTGCAGTTGGAAGCCGCGGACGGGGCGCGCTTCGAGGCGGTCGACGCCATGAGCTCCTGGTGGTCTGCCATCCACGGCTACCGGCATCCGGCCCTCGACGACGCAGTACGCCGCCAGGTGGAGCGGTTCAGCCACGTGATGTTCGGCGGGCTCACGCACGAGCCCGCCGTCCGGCTGGCCGAGCAACTGGCGGAGCTGGCCCCGGACCCGCTGCGGCACGTGTTCTTCGCGGACTCCGGTTCGGTCTCGGTGGAGGTTGCGCTGAAGCTGGCCATCCAGTACCAGGCCGCAGCCGGGCGGCAGGGCCGCCACGCTTTCCTGGCCCTGCGCGGCGGCTACCACGGGGACACCTTCGGTGCGATGAGCGTGTGCGATCCGGTGGACGGCATGCACTCGGCCTTCCCCTCCCTACCGGTCCAGCATTTCCTCCCCCGGCCGCCAGCCGCGCGGCTGGACGACGGCGGCAGCCTGGTCTCCGACAGCGCAGCGGTTGCCGCCTGGACCGCGGAATTGGAGGCCGCCGTCGCCCGGCACGGGCACGAGCTGGCCGGAATCATTGTGGAACCGGTGCTGCAGGGCGCCGGCGGAATGCACGCCTACTCGCCCGAATGCCTGCAGGCCCTGCGCCGGGTGGCCGACGCGCACGGGCTACTGCTCATCTTCGATGAAATCGCCACCGGCTTCGGCCGCACCGGCAAGCTCTTCGCCGGCGAATGGGCAGGCGTGGTCCCGGACGTCATGTGCGTGGGCAAGGCCCTGACCGGCGGCTACCTGACCCTGGCCGCTGTGCTGTGCTCCACGACCGTCGCGGAAGTCATCACCGCCTCCGATTTCCGGGCCCTCCTGCACGGGCCCACCTTCATGGCCAACCCGCTGGCCTGCGCGGTCGCCTCGGCCTCGCTACAGCTACTGGAAACCGCCGGCTGGCAGGAGCAGGTGCGAGGCGTAGAAGCCGGCCTGCGCGCGTCCCTGGCCCCGGCGTCCGGACTCGGATCCGTCCGGGACGTGCGGGTGCTCGGCGCCGTCGGCGTCGTCGAACTTCACGAGGCCGTGGACATCCCCGCTGTGACCCGCGCGGCCCTGGCGCAGGGTGTCTGGGTGCGCCCGTTCCGCAACCTCGTCTACACCATGCCGCCCTATGTCTGCACGCCGGCTGACGTGGCGGCGATCGGCGCCGGCATTAGTGCCGCCGTTAAAGAGGTCCACGGCTGATGGGTTCCATGCAGGACTGGCTCGCCGCCCAGGCCGAAGTGCGTACCCGGCGCGGCATCACACGGCACACGGTACTGCGGACCGGCGCTGTGCTGGACTTGGCCTCCAATGATTACCTGGGCCTGGCCGCGGACCCCCGGCTGCAGACCGCCGCCGTCGCCGCCGTCGAACGTTACGGCACCGGCGCCCGCGCTTCCCGCGTCGTCACCGGCACGCACGCCGTGCACGAGGAACTCGAGACCGAACTGTGCGCACTCACCGGCCGGCCCGCGGCCCTCGCCTTCTCCAGCGGCTACGCAGCGAACCTGGGGATCCTTACCGCTCTCGGCGGCCCCGGCACCCTGATTCTGACTGACGAGCACATCCACGCCTCGCTGATCGACGCCGCCCGGCTCTCCCGCTCCCCGGTCGAGGTCTTCCCGCACGGCGACCTGGAAGCGTTGGAGCAGCGGCTGGCCGCGCGCAGCCAGCCGCGCGCCGTCGTCGTGATCGAATCGATCTACTCGGTGCTCGGTGACGCCGCCGATGTGTCCGCCGCTGCGCGACTGTGCGCCGACCACGACGCGCTGCTGGTGGTGGACGAGGCGCACGGGATCGGCGTAGCCGGCCACGGCCGCGGCGCCGTTTACGCCGCCGGACTGGCCGAAGCGGAGCATGTGGCGGTGACCGCCACGCTGTCCAAGGCCCTGGGCAGCCAGGGCGGGGCCGTGCTCGGCTCCCCCGCGCTGCGCGAGCACCTGGTCAATACCGCGCGGAGCTTTATTTTCGACACCGGGCTGGCCCCGGCCTCGGCCGCTGCCGCCGCGCAGGCCTGCCGCATCATTGCCCACGAGCCGGAACGCGTTGCCGCCGTCGGACGCAACGCGGCGCTGATCGCCACCGGATTGGGCGTCGACCAGGCTGATGGCGCGGTGCAGTCGGTGCCCGCCGGCTCGGCGCAGCGCGCCGCGGAACTGGCCGCCAGGCTGGAGGACGCCGGCGTACTGGTGGGCTGCTTCCGTCCGCCGAGCGTGCCGGACGGGATCTCGCGGCTGCGGCTGACCGCCCGCGCCGACCTAGCCCCGGAACAGCTGCGGAACGCCACCGGCCTTATCAGTACGCTGCTATCCCAAACGGAGGTGCCCGCGTGAGCCAAGACACGAGCTATCAGGTCATCAGAGATCCCGAGCAGGTCCGCCAGGTGCTGCGCCGGGTGGACGATTTCCTGCCCACCAACGCCTTGACCTCGGTGGTGCCGCTGAGCCCGGCGGCACTGCGGATCCTGAGCCGCAGCCGCTTCGCCCTGCCGCCGGTGCTGGCCTCGGCCACCGGGGAGCTGCACCGGACGGTGCGTTCGGTGGTAGCAGGCTTCTTCACCCCCGCCAAGGTCGCCGCCATCGGCCCGCGGGTGCGCGAACTAACGCGCAAACATGCCAAAGCCGCCGCCGCGGAGCTCGCGCACGGCCCGGTGGACCTTGCCAAGGCTGTTGGCGCCCACATCCCGCCGGTGATCATGCAGGAACTGACCGGCTTCGAGCTGCCGGACCCGGACGTGCTCAAGCGCTGGAGCCGGGACTCACTGGAACTTTTCTGGGGCTGGCCGGATCCGCAGCGCCAGGTGGAACTCGCCGAAACCGCCGCCGAGTTCTACACCTGGCTGAGGGCCGAGGTCATCGCCAGCCACGGGCGCGACAACCTCTTCGGCGCACTGCACGCGGCCGGACTCCGGACCGCCGAGGTCTGCTCGCTGGGCTACTTCCTGCTCATCGCCGGGCAGGAAACCACCGCGCTGCTGATCGGCACAGCCTTGTACCGGGCGCTGCAGGATCCCGCTTGCTGGCAATCGCTGGCCTCCGGCGGCACCGGATCAACCCTGGTACGCAGGGTGCTGGCCGAGGAACCGTCCGTGCACACCTGGCGCCGGGCCGTCCCCCGCGATACCGTTCTGGACGGCACGGCGCTGCCCGCCGGATCCGAAATCCTGCTGGAACTGGCCGGCCACCACCCGCCCGATGCCGGCCCCACGGCCTACTCGCTGTCCTTCGGCTACGGGCTGCACCGCTGCCTGGGGGCGAGGCTGGCCGAACTCGAAACCGTCCTGGCCCTGGAGGAAACCGCCCGAGCCCTGCCTGACATACGGCTGAGCGGGCCGGAACCGGACTGGCTGCGACTGCTGTCCTTCCAGGCGCCCCTGTCCGTCACCGTAGAACCAGCGGCACAGGAAAGGAGCAACCGGTGAGCCACCCTGACGCGGGCCTGCCCGCCCTGCCCCGGATCCTGTTCGTGACCGGCACGGATACCGGCGTGGGCAAGACCATGACGACGGCGGCGCTTGCCGCGGCGCTGTCGGCGGGATCCCGCGCGGCTTCCGCGCGCAGCGGGCGCCCCTCGGTCGCGGTCTATAAACCCGTCCAAACCGGTGTTCTGGCTGAGGAGGCCGGAGACATCGAGGAGGTCCGCCGGATGGCCGGGATCGACGACGTCTTAGAAGGTGCCCGGCTCCGGTTACCGATGGCGCCGGTCGCCGCAGCCGCCCGGGAGGGCGCTTCCCTGCCAGGGCGTGTGGAGCATACCGAGACCATCCGGAAACTCGCCAATGGTTTCGACCACGTGCTGGTGGAGGGGGCCGGCGGACTGCTCGTCGAACTCGAGCCGGATTTTTGCCTCGCGGATCTGGCTGCCGGCTTCATCGACGGGACGACGCCGGCCGGCGCCGGCGACAGCCGGCAAACGGCGGGCATCGTCGTCGTGTGCCGCAGCGGGCTCGGGACGTTGAACCACACCCTGCTCACCCTTGAGGCACTGCAGCGCCGGTCGCTTCCCGTCGCGGGGCTGGTGATCGGTGCCTGGCCGCAGGAGCCCACCGACATTGAGTTGGACAACCAGCGGTACCTGAGCGATCTTCCCGTTCCGTTCCTGGGGATGGTCCCTGCGGGAGCCTCGGCGCTGCATCCGCAAGAATTCCGCGCCCTGAGTTCCGGATGGGTCGGTCGACCGGGCGAGGGCTAACGGCGGCGGGGCGAATGCACGTTTCCACGCTTTAGGGTCGATGTGATCCCTGTTGTTGCCCGACGAAACAACAGAAATCCTAAAGCGCGCCGTTCAGTCGGCCTCACGCCAGGGCCCAGCCCTGACGGTTCCTCGCGCATCATTTCGATCTAGGACTGCGCCTCGATGGCATGGCGGGTGAGGCCGATGAATTCGTCAGCCAGTTGATTAAGGCTGCGGTCGCGGAACGCCGGCCCGGACCAGGTTCAAGACGCTGAGCATGTCAACCAGAATTATTAGATGTCCCCCACGGCACCCATCAGGTGGAAAACATACAATGGCCTGAGTTGTGGTTCGCACCGGGATTCGTCATGCTCGGGCGGCAGCTCTGCACCCTTCGGAGGAAGACCCAAATGCCCTTTGTGGACCGGCTTGTAGATTGGGCCGACAAATGCCCGGACAGGGCCGCCGTTGTCATCGACGGGCAGCGGCTCAGCTATGCGGAGCTCTGCCGACGTGCCGGGGACCTGCGCCTGCCAGAGCCGACAGCTTTCCCTGGCGGCAGGATGATCGCCGTGGATCTGGGCAGCACCCTCGACTTCGTTGTCGCTTTTACCGCCATCATCGGGAGCGGTTGCGCCGCCGCGGTGCTGGATCCCGCCTGGCCGGCGGCGGTGCGTGCGTCTGCGCTGGAGCAGCTGGGGATCGGCGCCGTCGTCAGCCGGACCGGACTGCCAGGACTGGAAGGCAGCGGCGGCCGTCCCCGAGAACTGGAGGATGGGGATTCCGACCGAATCTTCTATTGTGGCTTCACGTCCGGGACCACCCGCACGCCCAAGGCCTTCGTCCGCACCGTGGGTTCCTGGCGCCGCTCCTTGGAACGCAGCACTGCGCATTTCGGGACAGCGCCCGGGGACTCGGTGCTGGTTCCGGGCCCCTTGTCCGCCAGTCTCAGCTTGTACGCGCTGGCCGAATGCCTCTACGCGGGGGCAACCTTTTACGGGCAGGCTGCACCCGACACCGCTGCAGCGCTCGACCTGCTGTCCGACGGGAAAGTGTCCCAACTGGTCGCGGTGCCAAGCCAGCTCCGGCTGCTGGGGCTGCGAGCCAAGAGCGAATGGTCGTCTGTGCGGACGGTCGTTTCCGGTGGAGCGAAGCTCGGCGACGACGACGCACTGACCATCCAGCGCCTAGCGCCGCGCGCCGCGCTTCACGAGTACTACGGTGCCTCCGAGCTCAGTTTCGTAGCAGCCAGATTGGCCACCCCGGGCCAGGGACCGCGGCTCGTGGGAGCTGCGTTCCCCGGGGTCGAACTGCGTATCGAGCCCCTAAACGGCGGCGGCGCCGCTGCGGCCGGGGAGCCCGGCACCATTTGGGTGCGCAGTGACATGACCTGTCTGGGCTACCTTGCAGGCGACGACGGCCTCTCCTTCCGGCGGGACGGGGGCTGGGCCACGGTAGGGGACATCGGCTGGCTGGACGACAGCGGCCAACTGCACGTGGCTGGACGGTCCTCGGACATGATCGTCACCGGCGGCTTTAACGTGTACCCGCATGAGATTGAAGACGTGCTGCGCGCTCACGGACTGGACGCCGTCGTCGTCGGGCTGCCGGACGGACTGCGCGGCAGCTCCATCGCCGTGGTCATCCGCAGCGACGGGCCGCCGGAACAAACCGCGGGAAAGCTGCGCCGGCTGTGCGCTGGGGAACTGGCCGTGTACAAGGTGCCCCGCCGCTTCTACTGGGTGCGGGAATGGTCCCGGCAACATGGAGGCAAGACAGCGCGGCGGGACCTAATCCGCGCCATAGAGGCGGCAGAGGCAGGCATCCATGTGCTGGGCTAGCGACCCCCGTCGGCAGCCGGTGATTGTGCTGGGCCGGCGCAGCGCCTTCGGGCGACTGAACGGGCTGTGGGGGCAGACCACCGCGGACGCCCTGCTGGCCCCGGTGCTGGCCTCGGTCGTCCGCACGGCCGGCCTGCGCAACGACGACGTTGACGACGTCGTGATCGGCAATGCCGTGGGCGGGGGAAACGTAGCACGACTGGCCCTGCTGCAGGCCGGGCTGGCGGCGTCGGTACCCGGGATGAGCATTGACCGCCAATGCGGCTCTGGGCTTGATGCCGTAGTTCTGGCCTGCCGGCTGGTAGCCTCCGGCGCGGGACAGCTTTACCTGGCCGGCGGCGTCGAAAGCTGCAGCACTGCCCCGCTGCGGGCCCATCGCCTGACCTCGGTTCCCGGAGCGCCGGACTTTTACGGCAGGGCACGGTTCTCTCCCGACGCCATCGGGGACCCGGATATGGGTGTGGCGGCCGAGAACGTGGCAGTACGCTGGGGCGTCGGCCGGGCAGACCAGGACGACTTTGCGTCGCGCAGTCACCGGCGGGCCATCGCGGCCGCGGACGCCGGCGCATTCGCGGAAGAGATTGTCCCCCGGCCGGCAGCCCTTGACAGCACGGTGGACGAGGGGCCGCGGAAGAACCTGAGCCCGTCGCTGTTGGCGAGGTTTCCGGCGGCCTTTGTTCCGTCCGGGACAGTGACTGCAGGCAACTCCTGCGCGGACGCGGACGGTGCAGCCGTCCTCCTGGTGGCGAGCCGCGCGGCTGCAGAACGGCTGGGCTTGGGTGGCGGGCTTGAGTTCCGGGACGGTGGCACCGTCGGAACCGACCCGAACTATCCGGGCATTGGCGGCGGCCTGGCGGCGGCCAACTTGCTCGCAGTGAACGGACTCCGCGGCGCAGACCTTCAGCGGGTCGAATTCAATGAGGCCTTCGCCGCGCAGGCCATCGCATCACTGAGGATGTTTGGCGTGGCCCCGGAACAGGCCAATCTCCAGGGCGGGGCGCTGGCCTTCGGGCACCCGTACGGGGCTTCGGGTGCGGTCCTGGTGCTGCGGCTGCTGCAGCAGGCCCGTAGTGGGCAGTGGGAAGGACCTGCGCTTGCGGCCGCGAGCATCGCCGGAGGGATGGGAACCGCCGCGCTGTTCGAGCCCGCGCGGGCCTGACCCGCAGCTTCCTAGTCCCGCGCCAAGGGAGCATGCTTCACGCCTTCCACCCAGAAGCATCCGGCACCTAATGTCTGCCGAACGGTGCTCTGCGGCGGGCCGGAGCCGGCTGCCGGGTGATCGGCGGGCGGGACGAGGTCGCCGTTTTCCTTCTCGCCCAGACCGCGGGCGGCCAATGCGTCACCGGTCTGCCTGGCGTAGGCGACCGTTCCGATCAGCACAGGCGGGAGAACCGCGCGGGGGTTGCGTTCCAGTCCGCGCGCCTTGGCCGCTTCGCGGACGTCCAGGAAGGAGACGACGAGGTACGGAATGCTGCGCAGCATTAGCCCGACTGCCAGTGCGAAGCGCTCCGGGTCGCCCCCGAGGCGCCGGAACGGCCGAACCGCGGCATCCAGGGCGTCCAGCAGTCGCTGCATCGGGGTCGTGGCAAGCAGGACGTTGGCCGCGTACAGGCAGGTCAGCCGGCCGGAGAAGACCTGCCAGGGGCCCGCGGGCTTTGCCACTTAGGTCTACCGGTGCCTAACAACCGTGGGGTTCAACCCAACAAGGATTACTGCCTCAGACGAAGCCTTCGCATTAGCAGCGGCAAGCGTCTACCGCCGCATCAAGCACCGCGAACACGAGATGCCCGACTCCTTACACTCTTGGCTTCTCAGCCACGTACTCGTCGTCGTAGCTCGAGCCGCCATAGTCATGCAAGTTCCTCAAGCGAGGGACGCAGTCTCATCTTTCATGCGTCAAACGGCCACTTCAGAATGGGTGGCGTCTTTCCGAGACATCGATCTCTATATCGACCCCTACGGGATCCTTCGCGGCCAACCAACCTTAGGAGCTCGCAGAGCAGAGCGGCGGTGACTACAGTGAAGCCTGATGCTGCCTAATACCGCATCCTCGATCGCCGCTGTGATCCGAACGCCGGTAACGGCGCCTACGACACTGCGCGAAACACGGATGAACAGCTCTGGCAGCAACACAGCTTTCATCGAAGAGGCGCCAAGTGAGCGATGATCGCGTGAAGCAGTACCGGTTTCCGGCCTCGACAAGCGTCCGGCGGCGGGGATAGCTTGAGGGCGTTGCTGATGCAGCATCCTGCTCACTGTAAATCCGCCGCCCGCTGCCTGCACCGAGACCGACCGGCCCGCCGGAAGGCGCCGAAACCTGTGAAGGCGGATAAGCCCGCCACACGGGTTGCCGACAGAGCGCATCTAATACGAAAGGTACCGCTGAATATGAGAGCTGTCGTCTACACCTCGTCGGGCCCCTCGGCCGTGCTGTCGCTGGTCGAGCGGGAGCCCGCCACGCCCGGCCCCGGGCAGGTCGGGGTGAGAATTGCCGTTTCCGGCGTGAACCCTACCGACTGGAAGGCCCGTAACGGGTCTACCCGGCGTGGCGACTTCACAGAAGTCGTACCCAACCAGGACGGCGCCGGCATCATCGACGCAATCGGTGAAGGAGTCGCTGGTCTCGCCGTCGGCGACCGGGTATGGCTGTACCTTGCGCAGCACGAACAGGCAGGCGGTACCGCCCAGGAATACGTGATTCTCCCAGCGGCCCGGGCAGTCCGGCTCCCCGCGGGCATCGACTTCGCCGTTGGCGCGAGCCTTGGCGTGCCGGCGATCACCGCGCACCGCGCACTAACCGTCCACGAACACGGACCCGCGCGCCTGTCGCCCGGGTCCCTCGCCGGCCGGGTCGTCCTGGTCGCCGGGGGCGCGGGCGCAGTGGGCCATGCCGCCATCCAGCTAGCCCGCTGGGCGGGCGCAACGGTCATCGCAACGGTCAGTTCCGGCACCAAGGCAACGCTGGCGCGCGCTGCCGGGGCGCATCACGTATTCGACTACACCCGTGGCGACCTCGTCGAGAGAGTGAACGAAGTTGCTCCCGGCGGCGTCGACCACTTCGTGGAGGTGTCAATCGCCGCCAATGCCGACGTCAACGCGGCGATTGCCGCCAACCATGCGGTGATCGCCTTCTACGCGGACAACGGCGGTGACACCTTTACCGCTGCCGTGCGCCCCGGCTTCGCGAAGAACCTACGCTTCCAAGGCTTGCTGCTCTACACTGTCGGCTCGGACGCCCTCGCTGCGGCAGCCGAAGACATCAGTGCAGCCCTGGCCGATGACGCGCTCCCGGTTGGCGAAGACGCCGGCCTTCCGCTGACCTGGTATTCCCTCGAGGACACCGCGGCCGCACATGACGCGGTGCAGAGCGGCGTCGTCGGGAAAGTCCTCATCCGCGTCGCAGATGTCTGACTGGAAGCGTTGGAAGAACGCATACGGGAGGCAAACGACGCAGGCCGATCTTTGAGCACTCTTACAAGACTTCGCCACGTCGTGGAGCTTGACCTGGAGCAACGCGGAACCCTCTATATGGCTTGGCTTAGCGACACGCAGGACAGCCATCCCTCGCCAGCCGGCGCGCGGGCAGATTTCTCGCGATCCCCCACGGACGAGACGCAGTACTTCCTGCCCCGTTACCTTCTTCGTTAGCCCTGAATAGGCAAGAATCAGGGTTGCTGGCCTGTCGGCCCCGGCATGATGTCTGCCCCCAGTCGTTCATGATCCGGGGGTGTTGTCACCGGGGTCCGATAGGCGCCAGAGGATCGCTGACCCTTCTATGCTTTGTGGTCAAGTCGCTGGGTGGTCCGCCTGGTGACTCTGTTTCCGGGTTAGGCCATGATGCGGTTTAGGGTTCGAAAGAGCTGCCGAGCGATGTAGCGCTTGAGGCAGCGGCGAATTTCCCGTCGCGTTTTGCCCTCGGTCAGGCGGCGTTCGACGTATGCACGGGTAGCTGGATGATTCGACATACGGACGCGGGCAATGACTTCCAGCGCTCGGTTAAGTTGACGGTCGCCGCCCCGGTTGAGCCGGTGACGGATCGTGTTGCCGCTGGACGCGGGCAGCGGCGCGGCGCCTGCAAGGGCGGCGAAAGCTGATTCTGATCGGACCCTGCCCTTGTGGGAGTACGCGATCAACACGATCGCTGCGCTGACAGGTGTCAAGGGCCATGAATTTCTGCCCGCTGGCGGCCAGGATAAGTGCCCGCCGGTGGCCAGTTAAACTGCCCGGTGGCGGCCAGCTAATCTGCCCACT
>NZ_JBNHHB010000140.1:0-13578 GCF_059091905.1 Arthrobacter sp. Dra40 | reverse complement strand
CCAGGCGTCGCGGAAGTGGCGTCCATGTTTTCTCTCCACGTCATCGGGGCCCGCCGCAGCGGGAATTTGGTCACAGGAAGTGTGACACCCGCTCCCGCTTCACGTCAAACGCTTGACGTAACAGGCGTCAAGCGCTTGATGCCTTGCGGTGCTTGATCACGCTTATCATGGGCTCATGGATTCCGCCCGCCCTCCCCAGCACCCGCCGCGCGTCGGTCGGCGGGTGACCGCGGCGATGGTGGCCGCCCGCGCCGGCGTATCCACGGCGACGGTTTCCCTGGTGGCCAACGGCAAGACGCGCGGGCGGGTGTCCGCGGACAACATCTCGCGGGTCAGCAAGGCCATCGCCGAACTCGGATACGTGGTGGACAGCGTAGGCAGTTCACTGGCCAAGGGGGTCAGTTCCATTGTGGTTCTGGTGGCGCCGGACATTTCCAACCCGTTCTTCGCCAAGGTCGTTGCCGGCGTCCGGGAATCCCTCGGCGCGGACTTTCAGCTGCTGCTCTCCGTCACCGAAGCCGGTGAATTCCCCCGCGCGGATGACATCCGCCGGATCCTCGCCCTGCGCCCGGCGGGCCTGTTAGTGGATGCCCCCGATGCCGCGTTCCTCGAGGACCTCTCCGCCACGGGCCCCTTGGTGCTGCTCGACGCGCCCGGGCTGGAGGCTTATGCGCCGTCCGTCAACCTCGATGTGGCCCACGGCGCCCGCGAACTCGCGGCGCATCTGGCCGGCTCCGGCCACCAGCGGGTGGCGTACTTGGACAGCGTGACCGGCACAGCCACCTTCACCATTCGCCGGACGGCCTTCCTGGCGGAGGCGGCCGCGCGCGGGATGACGGTGGATCCGGCTCACCTGATCAGCACCACGATCGACATCGGCGCCTCGGCCGAGGCGTTTGCCGCCGCCTGGCCCCGGTGGCAGCAATCTGGTGTCACCGCCGTCGTCTGCGCCACCGATACCCACGCGTACGGCGTGCTGCAGCAAGCCCGAGTTGCCGGCGTGCGGATCCCGGACGAACTCGCCGTCGCCGGCTTCGACGACCTGCCCTACAGCGCCACCAGCAACCCCGGCCTCACCAGCGTCCACCTTCCCGCCGCCCGCCTGGGCCTCAAGGCCGGCGAACAGTTGCGGGACCTGATCGAAGGCCGCAACCTTGAGCAACCGCAGCTCACCTTGGAGGCCTCGCTGATTGTGCGCGGCTCCACGGAGCGGATCGCCGCCAACTAACTAACGACGGCGGCACTCGCCCCCGCACAGCGAGAAGGAAGAGGCCAAACCGCCCAACCAGAAAGGCGTTGGGGACCACCCTCTGGCGTTCATCAACCACGGCGCCTCCGGCACCGGCGAGCCGGCGCGGTCCGGGCCATTGCACGGCTACACCTCGCGCCAGTCATGGCTGCCGATGGCGGCGCCGGCCTGCGGTCCCATCTGCAGCATGCCGCCGTCCACCACCCACGACGCCCCGGTGACGTAGCCGGCTTCCGCGGACGCCAGGAAGGCGATCACGCCGGCGATCTCGCGGGCGTCGCCGGGCCTTGCCAGCGGGATGCCCGGCCGGTCGATGTCGTCCGGGTCCACGTCCTCGTTGCCGGTCATGGCGGTGGCAATCTCGCCGGGTGCGACGGCGTTGACCGTAATGCCGTGCCGGCCAAGCTCCAGCGCCATGTTCTTCACCAGTCCGCCGAGGCCGTGCTTCGCGGCGTCGTACGGCGCGGCCCCGACCATCGGCTGGTGCTCGTGCACGCTGGTCACCGCGATGATCCGGCCACCGTTGCCGGCCCCGGCCATCCTTTGCGCAGCGCGCTGCATGCAGACGAAGGCGCCGTCCAGGTCGGTGGCAACCACGTTCCGCCACGTCTCATAGTCCAGCTCCAAAAACGGCTGGCTGGCCCCGGTGCCCGAGTTGTTGACGAACACGTCAAGCCCGCCGAGCTGCTCCGCCAGCGCATCGACCACGTCCCCACAGCCTGGCAGGTCCGTGGTATCCAATTGCGCAACGGCAGCGCTGCGGCCAAGCGCGCGGACCTCCTCGGCGGTCTCCTCGGCTCCGGTGTGGTCGGAGTGCCAGGTGATCCCGATGTCCAGCCCGGCGCGGGCAAGGGCGACGGCGGTGGCCCGGCCGATACCCGAGTCGGAGCCGGTGACAATGGCGGTGCGGGGCGCGAACTGTTCCATGCGCCCATTGTGGCGAAGAACCGGCCGCTTGCCAGCCCCCTCCGCTACCTGATCGCTACGCTACGGTCATTTCGCCCATCTGGTCCCAGCCATCGCCCTCGACCTGGCGGCTGATGATCCGCGGCGTCTCCTGCAGGTACTGCGGCTGTTCCTGCATGGCCTTCTTGAAGTGGTCGCTCTTCACGTGCGCTTCGGCCGCATCGTCCCGGAAGGCCTCCACCAGCACGTACTCGTTGGGGTCCTCCACGCTGCGCGACCAGTCGAACCACAGGTTGCCCGGCTCTTGCCGGGTGGCCTCGGTGAACTCACGCACGAGTTCGGGGAAATTGTCGGCGTGCTCGTCCTTGACCTTGAACTTGACCACAATGAAAATCACGCGGCATCAGCCTTTCTCTTGGGGATGTCTTTTCATCCTGCCATGCCCGGCGCGGTCCGTCAGGTCCGGTGCGGCCGGCCCGCCAGCCCGCCGGCGAGGGCCTTGGCTGCGGCAATGTAGCGCCGCGTGACCAGCCGCTGGGCGGCTCCGGCCACCACCCCGCCGGTCCGGTAGAACCAGTTGGCGTGCCGGCTGAACGCAAACACTTCGAACACCACCAGCCCGTTCCCCTCCAGCACGGCCGAAAAGCCTTCTTCGCCCGACTCCGGATGCCCGGGCAGCGTGCCGTAGCCGAAACCAATCCGGGTTGGCGTCCGGTCCGTCCACACCACGCGGCACGGGATGGCGATCCGCAGCGGCCCGGCCCCGAACCCGGACACCACCTCCACGCCTTCGGCGGCCTCCGGCTCGGTGGCATCGACCCGCAGCCCGGCCAGCCGGTGCACCTCCCAGCCCATCAACCCTTCGGCCAGCCGGCGGAACGCCTCTTCGCCCACACCGACACCGACCCGTTCATCCACTACCCGGTATCCCGGCGGCGAGCTGCGCTCCCTGCTCAGCCCCACGCCGTCGTACGTCAAAGGGGCCCCGCCCAAGTCCCTGGCCTTCACCGCTCAGCCCGGGGTGCGTCTTCTGTGCCCCGGGCCAGACCCATCCAATCGAGCATCTCGCGGTCACGGCGCGGCAGCGACGCCACCACCAGGTCGTAGGAGTCCTCGATCATGTCGCGCAGCATCCCATCGGGCAGCGCGCCGTCGCAGCGCACGCCATTCCAGTGGGTTTTGTTCAGGTGGTAAGCGCCCGTGATCTCCGGATGCGCTGTACGCAGCTGCTGCGCCAGCACGGGTTCGCACTTGAGGCTGATGCTGAGCCGCGGCGCCTTCAGGTCGGAGAGCGCGAACATTTTCGCGGCCCGGCCCGGCGCGCGGACCTTGAACACCGACGCCTCGGGTCCGAACGGGAAGTCCTCGAACGCCCCGGGCAGGGAGAGGCAAAAGTCACGCAGCGCGGTCGCGTCCATACGCACGAGCCTACTGCCCCCGGCACGCCCCGGTCACGGGTCTGAGCGGCCCCCGCGCCCCATGCGCGGGCGGCGCTTCGGTGGCAGGATGGTTTCACGGAATGTTTCACGGGGAACGACGGCGGCGCTCCGGTGCCGCCGTCGGTTTCCGGATGGGCGACGGCTTCGAAGGAGAACCATGGCAGATACCGGCAGGCAGGCCAAACGGGCGGCGGGAAAGGCTGTGGACAAGACCGAGCAGGCAGCCGACTCCAAACAGTTTGAGTGGGTGGCACGGTTTGGGTTCGCGGCCAGCGGCCTGCTGCACGTGCTGATTGGCGCGATTGCGCTGCGCCTGGCGTTCGGCGGCGGCGGTGAGGCAGACCAGAGCGGGGCAGCCTCGAGCCTGGCGCAGCGCCCGGGCGGACTGTTCCTGCTCTGGGCGGGCATGGTGGCCGCCGCCGCCTTGGCGCTGTGGCAGTTGAGCGAGGCGGTGTTTGGCGGCCGCGGCCTGGAGAAGAAGAAAAGGTGGGGCTACCGGGCTAAGTCGGTGGGCCTGGCCATCGTGTACGGAGCCGTGGCAGGGGTTTTCGGCAGCTTCGCCTTGGGCTCCGGCCGTGACAGCAGTAAGACTTCGCAGGACGCCACCGCCGAACTCATGCAGTGGCCCGGCGGTGCCGTGGTGCTGTTCCTGATTGGCGCCGTGATCATGGGCGTCGGCATCTTCTACGTGGTCAAGGGGTTGTTCAAGAACTTCCTCAATGACTTGAAGCCGCTGCCCTCGGACCGTGTGGGCACCGCGGTGACCTGGATCGGCGTCGGCGGCTATGTGGGCAAAGGGCTGGCGCTCTTTGTGCTCGGCCTGCTGATGGCCGTGGCCGCGGTACAACACGACCCGCAGGACGTCACCGGCCTGGACGGAGCGCTCAAGGCGCTGCGCGACCAGGCCTTCGGTCCGGCAGCCCTGGCCGTCGTCGCCGTCGGCCTCATGTGCTACGGCCTGTATCTCGGTGCCCGGGCGCGCTACGCGAAGATGTAGCCCGCCCGGGGCCTCTAGCGTGTCGGCCCTACTCCGTGGAGACAGGTGTCAGCACGTCCTTGACCAGCGGATCCTCCGTGGTGTGCAGGTACTCCTCCAGCCGCGGATCCGAGAAGATCTCGATCAATTTTTTGCTCTCCGCGCTGTCCTTGAACTGGGTCCCGACCACCAGGCGGGAGGCGAATGTCTTCGGGGCCGCAGGGAACAGGATGCCCTTGTCGCGGCCGATCTTGCCGGCGTCGAACTGGGAGACGTAGCCGATCGCGGCATCGACTGAGTCGAGCATCCGCGGCATCGCCAGCAGGTCGGCTTCCTTCAGCTCGAAGCCGCGCGGGTTGCCGGTAACGTCGCGGATCTTTGCTGTTCTCGGCTCCACCGCCGGATCCAGCTCCAGCAGTCCCTCGCGCTGCAGCAGCCACAGCGCCTGGCCCTGGTTGGCGGCGTCGTTGGGCAGCAGCAGCGCGGCTCCGCGCGGCAGGTCTTCCACCGAGCCGTAGCGGGTTGAGTACAGGCCGAAGCCCCACTGGTACAGCTCCACCGTCGGCGTCAGTTCCAACTCGTTGGCGTCGGCGGACTGCTGCATGTACCACTGGTGCTCGAAGATGGTGGCGTGGAACTGCCCATCGGCCACCGCGCGGTTGGCCTGGACCGGATCCTGCAGGCCCACTGCCTCGATCTCCACGCCGTAGTCGGGGGCGATTTCCTCGGCGACGAACTTCAGGATTTTCTCCTCCCCCGCCATCGCCGGTTCAAAGTGGACTTTCAGCGGCGAGGTGACCTCGCTGCCGGATGCCGCCACGGCCGGCCGGGACTGCTGCTGCACCAGCAGCAGCCCCAGGACCAATGCGACGACGGCGGCAAGGGAGGCAATGCTCCACGGCAGGGCGGTGGTCTGTCTGCGCAGGGTGAAGCCGTGGTCGTGGCCGGACCCGGCGGAAGGTGTGCTCATGATGTGATGCTCCTGTTGGTCAGTTGCTAAGGGCGCAGCAGCGCGCGGGAGATCCGGTCGCCTGCAAACTGCACCAGCTGCACGGTGATGATCAGGACAACGATGGTGGCCGCCATGACGTGGGTGTCGAACCGTTGGTAGCCGTAGGTGACGGCCAGGTAGCCGATGCCGCCGGCGCCGATGGTCCCGGCGATGGCCGAGTATTCGATCATCGAAATGGTGTTGAGCGTGACCGCCGACGTAAGGCCCGGCAGGGCCTCGCGCAGCTGCGTCTGCCGGATGATCTGCCCGGTGGAGCTGCCCGTGACCAGCCCGACGGCCATGTTCTCGCGCGGCAGATCGTTGAGTGCGTTCTGCACCAGCCGGGCGAAGAACGGAATGCCGGCCAGTGTCATCGGGACCACGGCTGCCGCGATGCCGATGGTCGTTCCGGTAACCCACTTGGTCAGCGGGATGATGGCGGCCATCAGCACCAGGAACGGGAGCGAGCGGCCCATGTTGACGAGCCAGCTGAGCGTCCCGTGCAGGCGCGGCCGGGGGAACAGGCCGCGGCCATCCGTGTTGTACAGCAGCACGCCGGTGGCGCCGCCGACCAGGATCACCATGACCATCACGATGCCGACCATCGCCCAGGTTTCGCCGTAGGCCGGCAGCAGCAGCGCGGGCAGGTCCGCCCAGGGCGTGTCCAGCCCGACGGCGGCGGTTTCTGCGGGCCTCATGCGCGCACCTCGATTTTCCCGTTCCTTGCATATTCGTCCGCGTCCGTCGGCGGCGTTTCCGCCGCGTCCACGGCACTGTAGCGCGCCTCTGCGGTAAGGCCCAGGCCGGCCAAGTAGGCGCGAACATCGGCCTCCGGGCGACCGGCGAGACCGATGTCGGCGCGGCCCAGCACCGCTTCACCATGGGCTTCCACCGAACCGCCCAGCAGCGCCACGCGCACGCCGAGGCCGGTGGACAGGCGGGTCATCCACTCCGGGTCCACCGGCCCCTGTCGGTAGGAAACGGACAGCGCGTAGTCGAAGCCGGCCGGCAGCGGGAGGGTGCGGATTGGCAGCAGTTGGCGGCCGGCGGCGGAGGCCGGGTCGGCCACCAGGGCGCCGATCGGCCCGTATTCCGCGACGCGGCCGCCGGAGAGCACGGCCACCTGGTCGGCGACGTGGCGCACCACGTCCATCTCATGGGTGATCAGGATGACCGACAACCCCAGTTCGGTGCGCACGTCGTCCAGCAGGTCCAGGATCTGCTGGGTGGACTCCGGATCCAGGCCCGACGTCGATTCGTCGGAGAGCAAAATCCGGGGACGAAGTGCCAGCGCCCGGGCGATGCCGACGCGTTGCTTTTGGCCGCCAGACAGTTGGCCGGGGTAGGCGTTGGCCTTGTGCAGGAGGCCCACCCGGTCCAGCAGTTCGGCCACGCGGTCCTCCATCTGAGCGTGCACCACGCCGAGGTTTCGCAGCGGCAGCGCCACGTTCTCGGCCACCGTCATGCGGCGCAGCAGGGCCGAGTGTTGGAAGATCGTGCCGATGGCGCGGCGTTCGCCGCGCAGCGCCTGCCCGGATAGGGCGGAGAGGTCGCGGCCGTCCACCAGCACTCGGCCGGAGGTCGGTTTCTCCAACAGGGAAATGCAGTGCGAGAGGGTCGTCTTGCCGGCGCCGGAAGGGCCGACGACGGCGGTGATCGACCCCTGCTCGATGGCCAGGTCGATGCCCTTGAGCACCTCGGCCGTCCCGTGTCGTGTCTCGTAGCTCTTGTGCAGATTGCGGATTTCAATCATTGCGGGCCGCCCGCGGCATACTTTTTCATGCTGCTCCTGAAGGTCAGGGAGCCCCGGGCACGGCCGATCACGGCGCACAGGCATGGCGCGGCCGGTTCCGGCCCGGCCCGGGTTCTCCATCGGTTCTGGCGTTAGCACCGTGCGGCAGTTGCCGGGGTTGCTGCGGCGTCATCGAGCCAGATCTCTCGGCCGCTCTGGATGGTTCTTGCCGACGGCGGTGCCCGCCCCCTGAAGGGGCGGCGCACCGGCGTCGTTGTTTAGCTGGTCTGCTCGTTCCCACCCTTAGTCGACCAGCGCGTTCTGCAGGCGGAAGCCGGCGGCGCGGTGGTTCTCCGGCAGCTTGTCGCCGCGGCCGAAGAGCTTGTTGCGCAGGGTCCCCGGCGCGTACTCCGTGGGGTAGGCACCCAGCTTCTGCAGCTCCGGCACGACGTATTCCACGATGTCCTCGAAGGTGCCCGGGGTGATCGCGTAGGCCAGGTTGAACCCGTCCACGTCGGTCTCGTCGACCCACTCCACCAGCTTGGCGGCCACCTCCGCGCCGGACCCGACGGTGATCGGGCCGAAGCCGCCGACGCCGACCCATTCGGCCAGCTGACGAATGGTCCACGGTTTGCCGCTGTCGCCGGAAGCCTTCTGGAAGGTCTCCACCGAGGACTGGATGGCATTGGACTTCACGTTTTCGCCGATCACGTCGTCCGGGCCGTAGGTGGAGAGGTCAACGCCCATCCAGCCTGAGATCAGGGCCAGCGCGCCGTTGATGTCCGCGTAGGACTTGTAGTCCTCGAATTTGGCCTGCGCGGTGGCGGTGTCCGGTCCGGTCACCACGGTCTGCATCGCGTAGATGCGTACGTCGTAGCGGTCGCGGCCCGCCGCTTCCACGGCGTCGCGGATTTTCTTGACCGACGCGGCCAGCATCTCCTTGGTCGGGCAGGTCACGAACACCGCCTCGGCGTTCTCGGCGGCGAACTCGGTGCCGCGCTTGGAGGCCCCGGCCTGGAAGATGACCGGGGTGCGCTGCGGGCTCGGCTCGGTGATCGCGATGCCGGGAACCTTGAAGTACTTGCCCTCGTGCCGGATCTCGTGGACCTTGGCCGGGTCGGTGAAGACGCCGGTCTCCACGTCCTTGACCACGGCGTCGTCCTCCCACGAGCCCTCAAGCAGCTTGTAGATGACCTCAAGGTATTCGTCCGCGTGGTTGTAGCGCTCGTCGTGCTCCAGCTGGTCTTCCTGGCCCATGTTGCGCGCCGCCGAGGGCAGGTAACCGGTGACCACGTTCCAGCCGACCCGCCCGTTGGTCAGGTGGTCAAGGGTGGCCAGGCGGCGGGCGAACGGGTACGGGTGCTCGTAGGCGGTGCCGGCGGTGACGCCGAAGCCGAGGTTTTCGGTCACCGCGGCCATCGCCGAGACCAGCATGAACGGATCGTTCACCGGGACCTGCGTGCCGGCGCGCAGCGTCGTCTCGTTGGAGGACCCGAAGACGTCGTAGGTGCCGAGCACGTCGGCAATGAACAGGCCGTCGAACATGCCCTTTTCCAGCACCTTGGCCAGGTGGGTCCAGTAGCCGATGGTGTTGTAGGTGGCGGACTTGTCCTGCGGGTGGCGCCACAGTCCGGGCGACTGGTGGCCCACGCAGTTCATGTCGAAGGCGTTGAAACGGATCTGGCGCCGGGTGTTGGGCTGCGGGTTGTTCACTGTCATGTCAGGCTCCTTTTCTGATGAGAAGAGCCCGCGCCGGCACTCCGTTGGGCATCAGGATGCCTACGGAAGACCAACGAGAGATCGAGCTTCTCCATCGGTCCTGGCGGTAGCACCTTCCTCAAAGGAGGGGGTTGCTGCGGCGTCAACAAGCCAGGTCTCTCGGCCGCTCTGGATGGGTACCCCTCCATTGGACACCCGCAGGCGGCCGGGAGGGAAATGTCCCGCGTCACGCGGGGTAAGAAATTACGACTTCGGAGCGCCCTCCCGCCTCTTCGCCCCCGCTAGTGTTCCGGCCGCGAAGCACAGCAGGATCAGGACGACGACGGCGACTGCCAGCGGGACGCTGTTGCCGACCAGGGTCGGGAGGCTCTGCAGGATCAGCCCCAGGATTCCCAGCAGCCCGATGAGTCCGAGTGCCGGGGCGGCGGTGCGTTTCCAGTCCCGGAGGGGCGCACCGTTCCGGCGGAAGAAGACCAGCACGGCGACGCTGGTCAGCGTCATCAGCACCACCAGGCCCAGGGAGGCGAAGCCCGCGAACCAGGTGTAGAACTGCACGATCGGATCCCAGCCGGCCACCACGGCGGCCAGCACACCGTAGGCGCGGACCACCTCGTCGACAGCTGGTGCCAGCAGGCCGTAGACACCGGCTTCCAGCGCGAGGTAGGAGAGCAGCGCCACGAACGCCGCACCCAGTCCGGTCCGGCGGCCCAGTCCTTTGTCCACGTAGCTGTAGAAGGCACCGGCGCTGGGCACATGCGGCGTCATGGTGGTGAATCCGACGGCGAACAACAACAGGATGCCCATCGCCAGCAGGAAAATGAACGGGAGGCCGGCGCCGTTGCCGCTGGCGATGGCCAGTGGCACGGTCCCGCCAATAACACCCAGCGGCGACGCGGCGGCCAGCACGATGAGCACGATGCTGGCGACGCCGAGCCGGCCGGAAAGCCGAGGTACCGCTTTGGCTGCGGAGACGGGCGCGGGGGCCGCAAGGGTTTGCGGGGTGGAAACAGACATGGTGTGCCTTCTTCTTAGACGGCCGCGGACACAGCGGCGGAGCTGTGGGGCTGGCGGGCGGCATCGGCGTCGGCCTCGCCGATGGTCCAGATGAACGGCGGTTCGGTCGCGTTGACTTCCCAGTCGCCGAGGATCCGCGCCTTGTAAATGAACGGGTTGTGCGTCGCCACGGTGCGCGCGTTGCGCCAGTGCCGGTCCAACGCCTTGTCCTTGCTGGTCGAGGACGCACCCAGCGCGTTGAAGAGGGCGCCCGCGGCGTCCGGTACCAAGGTGCTGAGCACTATCTGCGCCTGGCCCGACGCCAGTTCGACGGCGGCGTTGGCCGCCTTCTCGACGGCGGCGGGGTGCAGCCGCGCCGCGAAGACCCGGTCCAGCCTGCCGGCCACGCTCAGGGTCGTCGCCTTCGCTGCGAAGGCCTTGGCGCTGATCTCGCCGACCACTTGCAGGATCTGGGCGTCGTGCCGGACCAGCGGAGTGTTGCCGTGGCCGAACACCCGCTTGCGCTCCCGAACGTTGCCGGCGGCATCCTTGGTAACAGCCTGGGCGATGCCGGTCAGGGTAACCAGCAGGATGTGTTGGTACAGCGCCGTCTGGTAGGGGAAACGATCGGTGAAGGCGGAGACGTTGGCCGGGTCCACGGCGGCGTCGGTAAACACCGTGGTGCCGCTTCCGGTCAGCTGCTGGCCGAAACCGTCCCAGTCATCGAACGTTTCCACGCCCGGCGTCTTGGTGGAGAGGATCACCGAGACGTCGGTGCCGTCCGAGCGTTTGGCGGTGACATCAATCCAGTCGGCGAAGATGGTGCCGGTCGTGTAGAACTTGCGGCCGTTCAGCAGCAGCTTGCCGCCGGCTTCGGACAACACGGTGGCAGTTCCCCCGGCGCCGGGTTCGGTCCAGGCGTTGCCGGCCAGTTCCCCGGAGGCGAAGCGCTGCAGCCAGCTGCTGCGGTCCCCGGTACGTCCGTGGTGGTACAGGTTTTCCTCCACCAGCGCGATGTGCGAGCGCAGCGCCTGCGGGATGTTGCTGTCCGCGGCGGCCAGTTCGATCAACAGCTCGGTGAATTCCTCCCAGTCCAGTCCGTCGCCGCCGAGTTCGGCGGGGATCCGGGCGGCGCCGAAGCCGGCTTCCTTCAGCCAGCGGATCTGCTCAAACGGCAGCTCGCGGGCCAGTTCGCGGGCCAGCGCACCGGCAGCGATGCGTTCGAAGATCGGGCGGTATGTGGCTGCTGCGGTTTCGAAGGAGGTTGTTGCGGGGGCAAGGGTTTCGGTCAAGGTGATGCTCCTGGGGACTCGGCTGGGGCTCGGCCGCGGAGGGCCGGGGACGGGACGGGACGGGACGGGGTGGAAGGCGCGCCGATTGGCTGCGCGCTCAGGTGTAAAGCGAGATCGGCTGGACATCGCCGCGCAGGAAGTTGGCGCCGACCTCAACCTTCTTGTAGTCGACCGGGTCGTGCAGGGTGTGCGTGCGGACATTGCGCCAGAAGATGTCCAGGCCGACGTCGGTTTTCGCTGAGGACGAGCCGGTGGTCTCGAAGATGCGGTTCGCCACCTCCACCCCGATCTCGGTGGAAACCACCTTGAGCCGGGCGATCTCGATCGCGATGTCCGCCCGTGCTTCGGCTGTCAGTTGGCCGCCGGCGGCGATGGCGGCGTCGAACCGTTCATTTGTCCGGTCCGCCAGCGCTTCCACCGCCGCGACGCGGGAGGCCAGTTCGCCGTAGACACGCTGAATCAGCGGGTCCTGGGCATAGGTTTCGGCGTTGCTGAGGAACCAGGAATTTTTGCGGGCCACGGTAATCCGGCGCCCCTGCTCCAGCGCCCCCTGGGCAATGCCCAGGTAGAGGTTGCCGAAGGCCAGCTGGATGTACGGGGTGACCAGCGTGGAGAAAGGCTCCTCCCCCACGTCGCCGATGATGTCCGCGGCGGTGACCTGCACGCCGTCGTACTTCACGGAACCGCTGGCCGAGAGGCGCTGGCCCAGCGCGTCCCAGTCACCGAGGAACGAGATGCCGGCGCGGCCATGCTCCAGGGCAAGCGCCAGGAACTTCCCCTCATCCGGGCCGGCCGCAATCACTGCGTTGACCAGGATCGCGTCGCCCACCGACGCACCGGTGGAGAAGTGCTTGACGCCGTCCAACCGGTAGCCGCCGCCCTCGGGGATCAGCTCCAGGTTCGGGTCCACCGGGTTGACCGAATCGCCCCAGGACCAGCGGCCCTGGGCGGACCGACGGAGCAGGCGTTCCTGGACCGGCGCGTCGCCATAGAACACGACCGCGCCGAGGTTGGCGTAGTGGTAGGCCAGGATCTGGGCGATCGAGGCGTCCGTGCGGGCCAGGATGCGCACGGCGTGCAGCGCGCTTTCCCAATGCCCGCCCTCGCCGCCCCACTCGGCCGGGATGATGAGGTTGAACAAGCTGGAACTGCGCAGCAATTCCACCTCGGCGTGCGGGTCGGCGTTGCGGCGGTCCCGCTCCTGCACGTCCGGGGCGAGTGCGGCGGCAACGTCTTCGGCGATCCGGCTCCAGTGGGCCAGCTCTTCGTCGGTGGCGTGTCCGGTCCAGGGGGAACGGCGGGCCTGCAGATTGTTTTCGGTCACGACGGCGGTCATGTGTGCTCCTCAAGGCGGGGCTCCCAGCAGCCGCGGCGCGCAGCAACCATCACGGTCGGGGACGCGGCCTGGGGGCCGTACTTGCCGGGCACGGTGTTGTGCGCGGCCGGATCCTCATCTGGGGCACCCCGCTACGGAAGAGGGTTGCCGCCCAACCAGCCAGAGCTTGTCGTTGGGACTCTTGATCTTGGGAACGAGTATGCCGGGGCCGGTCCGGCAGGGGGAAGGACGTGACAGGCCGTGACGTTCTGCGGCCGTTTGTTACGGACACAGTTAATGACGACGACGGCGGTCCCTCGCCTTCCGCCGGCTCCGCCCGGCACCCCGCCGGCACCCCGCACCGCCGGGCCGGGCGGATAAATCCCGCCCGAAGATGCGCCCTAATCCACGGCCCCTTTAGGCCATTCCGCGACGGGACTAGAGTGAAGTTGCGCCGCCGATATCGGCCGGTCCGGGGCGTAAACCGTGTCGCCGCTCAGGAGGTTCGAATCATGAAGGCATGGCAATTTACCGGTACGAACAAGCCGCTGGAGCTCAACGAGGTGGAGGAACCGCACGCCGGCCCGGGCGAGGTGGTGGTGGACGTCAAGGCGTCCGGTGTCTGCCACTCGGACGTCACCACGCTCGATGATCCGGGATGGATGGCCCTGTTCCAGCACGGGCTGCCCCGCACCATGGGGCATGAGTCCGCCGGGGTGATCAGCGAGGTCGGCGAAGGCATGGGCCATTGGAAGGTGGGCGATCGGGTGGGCCTGTCACCGGTGATGTCGGACGGGGACGCACTCGGCTACGGCAAGTGGGACGGTGGCTTCGCCGCCAAGCTTCGCGCCACCGATGACAACCTCGTGGCCCTGCCCGACGAAGTGCCCTTCGACCTCGGCGCGATGGCGACCGACGCCGGCCTGACCGCCTACCACGCGATCATGGCTGTCGGCGGGGCAAGGG
>NZ_JBNHHB010000139.1:0-13659 GCF_059091905.1 Arthrobacter sp. Dra40 | reverse complement strand
GCCCGGGTGTCTTGTGCAGCATGTCCAGGGCCCACGTGGCCGGCACTTCCCTGAACCGTGCGGATGGCTTAAACACTGCGACTTCCGGCCCAGAGGAGAACACCGGCAGGATGGGATTTCCGTCCGGTCCCTTGAGCAGGATGGGCCCCTCGGAGGATCCGTCATCGCCGGCCCGGTCGGCTGCCAGCACAACGGCACCGGGCAGCATGAGCTGCTCCACAACGGCGGGGGTGCCTCCCCGGCCCGCCACCGCCCGCTTCAGCGCGGGATTGGCCAAACTTCCGGCCGCGAAGCCGATTTCGGGCCGACCTACGGCACAGGTCGGGCCGGCGGGGTCGATGTACAGGTAGGCGATGTCGTCGTGGCTGTCGACGAATTTCAGCAGTTCTTCCCCCGGCTGCACCCATGAAACAGGTTCTCCAGGACGCCCTGTGGAGGCCCGGAATTCCGCCAGCTTTTCCTGGGAGGTAAAGGCGAGCACTGACGGAGACCCGTTCACTTCGGCAACGGTGATGCCGGGACGGTCGGGGTTGTCGGTGGCATCGAGCAACAGTTCGCTGCCAATCATGTGGCGCAGCACGCCAATCGCTGCTGCCTGCCCCGGATTCTCGCTGAACCTTCGCACGGCCTCGGCGACCAAACGATTGTCCACTCCGCGCTGGCCGGACGCTTCACTCTGGCCGGGCGCTTCACCGCCCGGTTTGCCGGCGCGGGTCTTCTCCGTCGGTTCGCCCAAACCGAAGTCCGGCGCGGGCTGGTCGAAATTAAAGTATGTATCCAGCGAGTACTTCGGTTCCGGCCATCCCCGCGCCGAGAGGTTCACCGCAGCCGAGCGCCAGGATTCCCCGTTGGCCCCCACGCTCAGGCTGCGCAGTTCAGCGGCGGCGTCAAAGGGCGCGGTTCCGGGCTGTAAAGTTCCGGCGTTGGCCGCGGCCCTTCCCGCGCGTTCCTGGGTAATCCGCATGAGCATCGCATCCGGGGATGGTTTCAGCTCCAATACCATCCGGTCCCATCCGGGCTCACTGTTGACGGCCTGCAGCATCCAGCCGGCGAGGATTTCGGCCAACTGCTGTTGGCGGAGCAGAGCAGGCGTCTGTTCGGACATGCTGTATTTCCTTCTATGGGGAGGGTGCGTACGCGTTACTGGGCGGGATCTTGAAACGGGGCCCGCTCATTGCCCAGCACCAATTCCTCGGTGGCCGGGTCGAAATACGGCACGTCCAGTCCGTTGTCTTCGAGGATGTCACGCATCCAGCCAGGAATGTGTTCCTGTTCGCGAGGATAGATGGCCAGCTCGGCCTGGAGAGCAGTCGGCGGAACCGGCACCTGGAGTGCGCCCGGAGTCGGTTCCAGCGGCTCGGAGTCGAACCGTTCGAACCGCGGCTCCCCGTCCGGGATTAAGGTCAGCCGGGCAGCGAACCATGTTCCCTTGCCCTTGGTGTAGCTGGCAGCTTTATCCGACTTGAGCGCCCTGCGGTCCAAGGGGACGGCGTCGGAAAAGTCGATGCTTTTCCAAGCGCCGTCCACTGTTTTCGCCATCTCCGTCCACGACACTGTTGCCCCGTAGATCTCGAACTCCAGCCTGATCTCCTGAAAGGTCCGGAACCTGGTGGAGGTTGCGGTTGCCATGGCCGACAAGAACTCGTCGGAGAGCAGCTGTGATGTCACGGGGAGTTCATTCCTTAGTTCTCGAAGTCGAAGCGCCGGGTTTGGCCGTCAACCGTTACTTTGAGTTCCACCATATGCGGAACGAGGTTTCCCCCACCAGCGTCGTAGATCGGGCGGACGTCCCACGTGACGGAGGGCTTGGATCCCCCCGGAGGCACGTCACGAAGCCGGTCGCGGATCCACAGCTCGGTGTCATACCACGTGTCCGCGGCGCCGGTCAGCCGCAACCGCTCGATGGGCGTCAGGGCGCCCAGGCCGAGGTTCCGGTTTTGCACGTTCAGCTGTGGAATCAGGTTGATCTTCTCCCCGGGTCCGCCGAACATCGCCGCGAGGAGGTGGCCGCCGTCGTAGTCGCCGCCGGCTTGTCCCCCGATGTTGGTTTGGTTGCCCTGATGCCGCCAGGTATCGGCCTGGTTTTTGGGGAAGTACTCAAGGTCGTGGGCGTGCAGCGCCGCAGGGCGGCCATACCCGTCCGTGTGGACCACGATGTTGCCGTCGATGTGGTACCGGACATTGGGCCGCGGGTTGTTCAGTTCCGGATTCCAGTTGCCCTTGGACCCGCTGGGAGCCTCGATGTGCTGGATGTAGCCGGCGGAGTTCGTGTAGAACTTCCCGCGACCATCCACCTCGTAGACGGTGGTGCGTTCGAGATCGATGCCGAGCTCTTCGACGGCGTCTATGACGGACTTCCGTGCGGACAGGTCAAGGTCGAACTCGGCCAGCAGGTCCACGGGGTCGGCGGCATTGCGCGCCCACGGCGGATCGAACTGGCGCGGTCCGGTCTCCCGGAGGCTTTCCCTGCGGATGAGCTCGTCGACGCCGATGGCTTTGGGTTCGGGTCCATGGGTGGTGTCGAGGAACCGCAGCTGGGTTCCGCCGCCCGGGCGCCCAAAAGCCGGCGCGATTTCGGACACCTCAATCTTGACGCCCTCGGGCAGGCGGCCAAGCTCGAAATGATGCAGCGGTTTGCCGAGAGTATCGACGGGCAGGCCGCGCATGTGCCACGGGGTTCCCTCAACGGCCAGGTAGGCTCCGCCGTTGGGACCGATCCGGTCCAACTGCATGGTTCCGAAGTCTGCCTGCAGCTCGTCGTACGACGAGTACGTCCGGATGGTGCCCTCAACCGCCCCGGCGTTGTCCGGATAGGCCGCCCGGTACTCGTCCGGCCGGAACTCGTCCAACTGGCTGTAACGGTTCGCGTACTCGCCTTTATCCAAGGGGTTTCCGAGCTCATCCGTGCCATAGGCAGGCTGGGACCGGTCGACGATGCCGTCAAGATCGCTGTTGATGTCCAAGCCGCCGTGCTTGTCCTTCGGCACATCCGCCCAGTCCGGCAGCTCGACGTCCTGGTACAGGTCATCGGTGCGGTGCTGGCCGTAGGTGGCGTGAGCCTGCGGATTCTGGATCACGTCGGGCTGCGCAGTGCCGTGTTGCGGCGCCTGCGGATGGCGGAAGTTGTCGTCGACCCGCTGCCCGTCCACGTCATGGCCGTTGACCCGGTCACCGGCAGCTGTAGCAGATTCCGCAGCCCTGCCCGCGGCGGAATCTGCCTCCCGGGCTTGGGCGGCAGTCGCTTCCGGTTCCAGGGCCTTGGAGCCGGGAACCCCGGTGTCAGCGTCCGGCGCCTTCGACCCGGCCGTTGCAGCATCAGGGGCCTGGGCACCAGGGCCGCCGGCGCCGGGTACCTTGGCGTCGGCGCCGCCGGCATCCGGCGCGGTCGATGCCGGCGCTGCGCTCTGCTCGGGCAGCGTGCCGGTACCCGGGCTGCTGGTCGACGCCGTTTCCCGGGTGCGGACCGGCGTGGAGTCGGTCTCCGGCGTCTGGATCCGCTGGCCATACTCGGGCGCTCCGGCTCGGTCCGGCACGGTGTAGCCGCCGGTGCCCGACGACGGCTTGGGACCGTCGGCATCAAAGTTCATGGTGGCGTTGGCGTTCCGGCCCGCCGGCATGTCCACATCGAAGCGGTGGCCGGTGGCGTAGCCGCCGCCCGCGGTGGCCACGCGCGGGCCGCCCAGCGCATGGGCGACGTTGTCTGCACTGGTGCGCACCGACGTCGTGAAGTTGTCCATGCCGGTGCGCAAACCGGTGGTGGCAGTGCGCAGCCCGTCGGTGAAAGCGTGGCCCGCGGTGCTGGCGTAAGGGCGCACGGTGTTGGTGACCGTCTTGAAGCCGTTGGTGGTGACGTCGATGGCCGTGAATTTGAAGTTGGTGGAGAGGTCGATGGCCCGGGTGGCGAACCCCGCGGTCTTGGACAAGCCGGAGAAGTCCAGCACCTTGGACGCGGCCCCGCCTGCCCTGCTGACCGCGGTGATCTTGTTGGCCACACCGCCGGCCTTGGCCACGGCGCCACCCCCGGCGGTCAGGAGGATGGCGGACAGGTCGAAAGCCGTTGCTCCGGCGGCATAGGCCGGGTCGCGCTGCCAGTCGTCCCAGTGGATGGCTGCCTTGCCAACGGCCAGCAGTTCTTCGCCGGCTTTCTTGACCGTGCCCGGCCCGCCGATGGATTCTGCCACGGCCGCGGTGATCGGACTGGAGACGATGGCTACGTTCAGGGCAATCTGGCCGATGCCCTTCCACGTGGCGGCGAAGGTCTCGCCGTCCGTGAAGTTGACCATGTTCCACAGTCCGGTCACAGTGCCGGTGATGCCGCTCCAGACGCCCTTGCCGAAGGACACCATCCCGTCCCAGGCGTCCGCATACCACGGTTTGTCCCACTCCGTTGGCTTGCCCCAGGGAATGTGCCCCTCGCCGGTCGCCGAATCAAGCTGTTCTGCCGAGTAGCCGTACGCCTGCCGCCCCGTGCCGGGGCCGTCCTGTGTGGTTTCGACCAGCGTGATGCCGCCGTAGAGCGCGGCGATGGCGTTGTGGCAGGTGCGCTCGGCTTCCATATGCTCGGCTGCCAGCGCGTTCGCATCCTGGAGAATCCGGTTGTCGGCGTTGACCAGGTCCTCGTCCTTGCGCCAGTCGCTGCCTTCACTGCCGATCCGGCGCTGCACGCCGTGCCAGCGGACCACCAGCGCGTCGTAGCGTGCCTTGAAGGTATCCGCCCAGTCTGCGAAGGCCTCGATGGCCGCCTTGATGGCTGCGGTATCGGCCTTGATGTCCCCGGTGGTGGTCTTGACCGGCCTGATCGCGGCGTAGACCAGCGGGGCCTCGGGCGACTTGTACACGGCTTCCAGCCCGTTCCAGTCGCTCTGAATCAGCTCGACGGCGTCGTCGATGTCTTCGGCCTTGTCATCCAGCGCCTTGGCGTGCGTGCGCAGCAGTTCCGCGTCGGGCCGCTGCGGGTATTCCTCGGCGTAGGGATCCCAGGCCGTCATTGCTTCCCCTTATTCGGTACGTGAGACGAGATGTTCGTGAAGTGGCAGGGCCGTGTTGATCAGAGAGCCAGCGGGGTGGGACCGTTCGGACGGTGGGGACGCGTGGTCTCGGCTTCTTCCGGCATGGTCCCGACCAGGTGCTGGGCGTCTGCGGCCATCTGCGCGTCGCCGATCACGTAGGAGTTCACCGCATCCATGGTGCCCTGGAACGTGGTCTGCAGCCGCCCGGCCACACTGTTCAGTCCGGGCTGGACGGTCTTCTCCGCCCACCCGTTGAGCGCGTCCATCACCGGTCCCGACTTGGCGGCAGCGATGATGTCGCTGACAGAGGTGCCCAAGGCCGGGAAATCCGTCTCAAAGCTATCGGCCCGCCCGCTGGCGGTGGTGACGATGGTCTGGACTTTGGAAGGGTCGATGTCCCAGCCGTTGAGTGCCATTGCTGCCTGCCTTCCGTACTAGATGTTGGCGATCTTCCCGCCGGCCGTCCTGATGGTGCTGCCGGCGGTGCTCTTGGCGTCCTCCAGCAGCTTGTGCACGTCCGCCATGATGCCCGCGAAAGCGATGCCGGCGTCGGCCCACGCCTGCTCCACCCGGTCGTACTGTTCGGCGATGTCCGTTGCCTGGAACTTGGCCTGCAGGTCCGCAGCGTCCTTCTTGCGGGTTTCCACCAGCGCGTTGAGCTTCTTCTTCACCCGGTCCAGGTTGTCCTGGGCCTGCGATGCTCCGCCGTCGGAGAAAGCGTATGAATTCTGGTCTGCCATGGTTTTTTCCTCCCTCGTGCCGGCCTCACGCCGGAAATATCGTTTAGGGGCAGCGCGGCTGCGAATCAGTGCCGTGTTTCATGCTGCGAATCAGTGCCCGGCTGCAGCGCCGGTGGGCCGCCCGGCCGGATCAGCGCCGTGCTGCAGCGCCGAATCAGCGCCGCTCCAGGCGGCCGGAGGCCTAGCCGCGGTTGCGGAAGACTGCGTCGTCCCAGGCTGCCTTGCCCTCGGTGGCATCGGCGTCGTCGGCCTGCTGCTGCTCACCCTGCTGCATGGTGGTGTTGACCTCGGCCTGTCCCTGCTGGATGGAGACCAGGGACTTCTGCAGGCCGGACGCCACCATGTTGGCCCGGCCCATGATGCCTTTGAACTTTTCCCAAAAGTCGCCGGCGGTGTTGCTGCGCATCGGCTCGGGGACTGCCTCAAGTTCCTTCATCAGCGCCTGGAGTTCGGTGTCGGCTGCCGCACTCGCCTTCCCGGCGTCGACGAACGCGCTCTTCTCCATCTTGATGAACTGGTTGCCGCTCATTGCCCCACCTCCGTGCCCCCTCACGGGGCTGTAGCTGCTGCTTCCGCCACCACCGGGCGCCCAATGCGTCCGCGGTGCACCGGGTTGCCGCCCGGCCGGTTGTCCACAGGCGGTTCCCCGCCTTTACCATAGAACGCGCTCGCCGGCGTCCGCGTCAATCGGTGTTAATGGGTACATCTCCCCATCCCACGCGGGACAGAAGCCAATAAGTCCATCGTTTGGAGCGATAAGCTCGGTAAGCGATGCACCGGTTGGGAGGAGATACGTGGCGCACGATTACGACAATCAGCTCATTGAGTCAGTGGCGGTCCGGCGTGCCCGGTTGACCACCGCGCTGCTGTACGGGCACAACCCGCTGCAGCGGCGCTGGAAGTCCAGCGTACGCACGTTCTTCTTCAGCGTTGCCGTGGCCGCGGTGATTGCCGCCGTCTGCGTGGGCTATTCGTTCGTGACCAACCTGCTTGAAGACCTGCGGCAGGAACGGCAGCCGCGGGCGCAGTCTGCCATCGTTCTCCCGATCAATGCTGATCCAACCAACGACGACGGCGGTGGCGGGATCCATCTGCCGTTCCTCCCTGACCCAGGAGCAGCCTGACCATGGCCGAGACCTTCACCCGTGTCACAGTGGCCGGGCCGCAGCGCCATGTCGACGTCCTGCTGCCGTCGCTGACTCCGGCCGGACTGCTTCTGCCCCGGATCCTGGAGTTGCTGGACGACCAGCCGGCCTCCGCCGTCGCCGTCAAGACGTTGGTCACCGCCGCCGGCGATCCGGTCCGCGAGGACGCCTCGCTCAGCGACGCCGGCATCGCCGACGGTGCCATCCTGCGGCTGGTGAATGTATCCGAGGCGCCGCCCGCGCCGGTGGTGTACGACATCACGGACGCCGTGGTGGAACAGACCGAGGACATCAGCGGCCGCTGGACCGAGTCCGTCCGTCGGGCAACCGGAGCGGTGTTCGCTGCCATCGGCCTGTACCTGGGCGTGCACCTGCTGCTCAACGGCGCCGCCGCCGCGTTGGCCGCGTTCGTGTCCTTCGGGCTGGCCGCGGTTCTGCTGCTGACCGGCATCTATCTGGGCCGGGTTACCGCTACGGTGCTGGGGCCCCTGCTGGTGGGCACCGGCTGGCTGCTGGCTCTGGGCGGCGTACTGCGGCTGCCGGCCGGGTCCGGGATGCACGTGCTGTTGGCCGCTGCGGCGACCGCGGTGGCGCTGGTGTGCGCGGGCCTGATCTCCCGGCGTCCGCGGGCGCTGATGTCCGCAGCGGGCCTGCTGGCCCTGCTGACCGTTTTTTGGGCCGTGTCGCTGGCACTCTTCGACGATCCGGTGCAGGCCGCCAGCGTGGCCGCGCTGCTCAGCTGCGCAACGCTGGGACTGCTGCCGCAGATTGCCCTTTCCACGTCCGGACTGGCCACGCTCGACGACCGCCGGGCCAAGGGCGGACGCATCGGACGCACCGACGTGCACGTGGCCATTGGCTCCGCGCACCGGGCACTCAGCCTCGGCACGGTGCTGGTGGCGCTCTCCGTGGCCGCCGGCTTGTGGATCCTCGGTACGGACACCGTGTCGCAGGTCTGGACCATGCCGCTGGCGGGCTGCCTGGCCTTGGCAACCGGGCTGCGTGCGCGCTCCTTCCCGCTGGCCACTGACCGGATCGCGCTCTACCTGGCCACCGCCGTCGGCATCCTGGGCCTGGCCCGCTCGGTGCTCGCCTTTGCCCCCGGGCAGGGCTGGCTGGTGGCCACCGGTCTGCTGGTTCTGGCAGCCGCCATCGTGGTGTCGCTGACCGTAACACTGGCCGACCACTCCTCCGCGAAACTGCGCCTGCTGGCCAACCGGATCGAGACGCTGGCCATCCTGGCCGCGGTCCCGCTGGTCATCGGCCTGTTCGGAGTCTTCGCCTCGCTGCTGGCCACCTTCGACTGAGACAGGTTGGAACCGACTCTGATGGAACCGATTTCGCGCAGGAACCTCATCGCCCGGGAAAAAACCGCCACCGACCATGTCCAAGCGGACCTGCTCCACGGCAACGTGCCGCCGGGTGCCCCCACCGGCGTACTCCACGGCCGGGCGCAGGCGGCCGATCCGTGGAGCACTCCGGCTGCTGTCGCCGAACCCGCAGGCGGCGGTCCGTTCGAGTCCGACGCCGAACAGCGGCGCCGCCGCCTCCGCAGCCGGCCCGGCGAACCGTGGCTGGTCCGTACCGCACGGGCAGCAAAGGGCCTGGTTTCCTCCGACGACTACCCGCAACGCCTCATCGCGGCCACCGCAGGCGCACAAGCCGCCGTCAGCACCGGACGCCGGATCGCAGTGATCGGCAGCCGGGGCGGGGCCGGGAAGACCACGACGGCGGCGCTGCTGGCTTCGCTGTATGCGGCGGCCCGGCAGGACACCATCGCCGCCGTGGACCTGGCACCCGCTGCCGGCACGCTGGCGCTGCGCCTCGGCGTACCCCAGGCACCGGCGATCGATAATGCCGGCGCTGTTCTGCAATACTCCCCCGCCACGAGTGCGGACGACCTGCGCCTGCAGTTGGCCGCTGCCGGCCCCAACCTCTGGGTGGCCGGAGATCGGGCACTCGGTGCGCATGCCGGGAACGCCGCGCTGTCCGCGGCAGGCCGGAACATCTCCCGGTACTGCCCCGTGGCGGTCTATGACTGCGCCACCGGACCGGGCGAGAACCCGGACACCAACTGGGCCATTGGCGCCGCCCAGCTGGCCGTCCTGGTTGCCCCGGCCTCCGTGGCCGGCGTACAGGACGTGCGGCGGACAGTGGCCGCATGGGCAGCCACGCCGGAGCTGGCCGGGACCGGACTGCTGGCCGTCCTGACGCAGACCGACGCCCAGGCGCCCTTTGCTCCGATGTCGGAAGCCAAGCTGCTGGCCCGGGACGGGATCCCCGTACTGCCGCTGGGATACGACCGCCACCTTGCCAGCGGAGTGGAATTCGACCCCGGCCTGCTGTCCCGTCCGGTCCGGCTGCAGGCGGCGGAACTGGCCTCCACCGCGCTGGCCTTGGCGATGGAGCACACCGGCCGATGAGTGTGAAAATCATCCACCGGCCGGCCCGGACCACGGCACCGGCCCGCGAGGCCGCCCCGTTCAGCCTGGAGGCGCCCCCGCCCATGGCGGAGAAGTCCGGCCGGATCAACGCCATGGCGCTGATCCCGCTGCTGGGCGCCGGCCTGTCCATGACCGTAATGATGCTGTTCCGGGGCAACAGCCTGGCCGCGGTAGGCGCGATCGCGATGATCGTGACAGTGGTGGCATCCATCATCATGATGCTCGGCCAGCGCGGCCGTGCCGCCCGCACCCGCGCCGAAGAGCGCGACCGCTACCTGGAGTACCTGGAGGAGTCCAGGGCAACGCTGCGCGCCGACGAGCAGCGGACCATCACCACGGCGCGCACCAGCAACCCGGAACCCACCGCCCTCTTCGACATCGTCCGGAACACCAAGCGGTTGTGGGAACGGCGCCGCCGCAACGAAGACTTCCTGCAGGTACGGATCGGCTCCGGCGAGCGGATTAGCCGGCAGATCGCCATTACCGAACAGGGTCCCGCCACCGCCCAGCGCGATACGTTCATGGACAACGAGGTCAGGATCCTGCAGCGGCGCTATCAAAAGTCGCCGGACTTGCCGCTGACCTTGCCGCTGGACTCCGCCGGCAACGTCAGCATCATCGGTTCCCGCGGGTTCGTGCTCAACGCGGCCCGGAACCTGCTCGCCGAGGCCTGCGCCTTCCACTCCCCGGAGGACCTGCACGTGGGCATCGCGGCCGGCGAAGACCGGCTGCGCGACTGGGAGTGGGCCCGGTGGCTGCCGCATCTGGCGGACCAGAAGCAGGCCCACGCCACCGGCCCGGTGCGCCGGATGGCCCGTTCCTTGGACGAACTTGGTGCGGTGGCGGCCGACGAGCTGAACCGGCGCGCCGTGGTGGCCGCCGAATCTTCCAAAAACCTCAAAGGCGCCAGCCAGCACCTGCCGCGGCTGCTCGTGCTCGCCGACTGCTACGGCAGCCTGCCCGAAGACCTCGTGCTGCCTGACCGGCACGCCGGACTGGCGCAGCTGGGGATCACCGTGGTGTACCTGGTAGCCGACCGAGGCCAGGAGCCCGGGGAAGTCAGCGTGCGCGTCACCCAGGACGGCGCTGAGGCGGGGTTCCGGATCCAGAACTACCGTGAGGATCCCGTGGAACCGGTCGAAGAACACGGAACGCTCGACGGGCTGGCGGTGGCCACCGCCGAGGCCCTGGCCCGGGAACTGGCGCCGATGCGGCTGTCGGCGGACTCGCTCGAACACAACACCGCCGCCAGTTCGGACAGCTTCCTGGAGATGCTCGGCCTGAGCCCGGCGCTGGACGAGGCGGACATCAAGCGGCTCTGGAAGCCGCGCGGCGAGGTGGACTTCCTGCGGATCCCGCTGGGCCCCGACGACCGCGGCCGGCCCGCGCTGCTGGATTTGAAGGAATCGGCCCAGTTCGGCATGGGCCCGCACGGTCTCTGCGTCGGCGCCACCGGTTCCGGCAAGTCCGAGATGCTCCGGTCGCTGGTGCTGGGCCTGCTGGCCACCCACCCGCCGGAGCTTCTAAGCATGGTGCTGGTGGACTTCAAGGGCGGCGCGACGTTCGCTCCGTTCGCCGACGCGCCGCAGGTCTCCGGGGTGATCACCAACCTCGCCGACGACGCGAGCCTGATTGAACGCATCTACTCCAGCCTCAGCGGCGAAGTGGTCCGCCGGCAGGAAGTGCTCAAGGCCGCCGGTAACATCGCCAACATCACCGACTACCAGCTGCACCGGCAGGAACGGCTCGCCCGCGGCGAAGCCATGGCCCCGCTGCCCCACCTGGTGGTGATCATCGACGAGTTCGGCGAGCTGCTCACCGCCCGCCCGGACTTCATCGACCTGTTCCTGTCCATCGGCCGCATCGGCCGGTCCATCGGCGTTCACCTGCTGCTGAGCAGCCAGCGGATCGAATCCGGCAAGCTGCGCGGGCTGGAAACGTATCTGTCCTACCGGATCGGGCTGCGCACGCTCTCCGAAGCGGAGTCGCGTACAGTGCTGGACACCCCGGATGCGTTCCACCTACCGCCGGTCCCCGGCTACGGCTACCTGAAGGTGGACACCACGGTCTACACCCGGTTCAAGGCCGGCTACGTGTCCGGCCCGCTGGAGGATGTCCAGCTCCACCAGCAGGAGGAAACCGCCGACGACGACGGCCCTCGGGTGTTGCCGATGCCCGCCTATGCCGCCAGCTTGGAGCGGGCGAACGACGCCGGAGCACCGGCCGGCAGGCCGGCCCGCACCGGGGCATCCAAGCGGACTACCGGCCCCACCGTTCTGTCCACCCTGATGGACACGCTGGCCAAGTTCCCCCGCGCGATGGATCCCATCTGGCTGCCGCCGCTGCCGGCGGCCCTGTCGCTGGACACTGCCGCCGGTTCCGTGCACACCACCAGCCAGGGCATCCGGCTGTCCACCGGCGGCGCACTGAAAATCCCCGTGGGCCTGCTGGACGATCCGGCCAGGCAGTGGCAGGGCGTGTGGGAACTGGACTTGAAGTCTGCCGGCGGCAACGTGGCCATCATCGGCGGACCGCAGTCCGGCAAGAGCACCGCGCTGCGCACCATCGCGGCCTCGCTGGCCATGACCCACAGCCCGCAGGAAGTGGGCATCTACTGCGTGGACTTGCTGGGGAACTCGCTGATCCCGCTTGAGGGCCTGCCGCACGTAGGCGGAGTGGCCGTGCGCACCAACCGCGAAGTGGTGCGCCGCACGGTGGAAGAACTGCTGGCCATGCTGGGCGAGCGTGAGAACGTTTTCGAGAAGTACCAGGTGGACTCGCTGGCCACGCTGCGCAAACTGTGCGCGCAGGGCAAGATTCCCGAACTGCCCAGCGCCGACATCGTGCTGGTGCTGGACGGCTATGGCCTGCTCACGGACGAATTCGAGGACATCGAGCCGGCCGTGCATTCGCTGATTGCCCGCGGCGGCGGCTACGGCATCCACGTGGTCACCACCGCCAACCGGCAAAACGAAATCCGGCTGGCCCAGCAGTCCTTCTTCGGCACCAGGATCGAACTGCGCCTGGCCGATCCGGCGGACTCCTCCTACGGCCGCAAGCTGGCCGAGACCATGCCCGCCGACCGCCCGGGCCGCGCCCTGACCGAGGCCAAGCTGTTTGGCCACTTCGCGCTCCCGAGGATCGACGGCGTGGCCGACGCCGACACCGCCACGCAGGGCACCCGGGACCTGGTGGCCGCTGTCGCCGCCTCCACCGATGCCCGGGCCATGCAGGTACGCATCCTGCCGCAACTGGTGGAAACCGGCCAGATTGAGGTCCCGTCGCTCCGGGGCCTGCTGCCGTTGGGTCTGCGCGAGACGGACCTGGGCCCCGAAATGCTCGACCTGGTCCGCGGCGAGCACCACCTGATCGTGATGGGCGACGAACAGTCCGGCAAAACCAACCTGGTCCGTTCCCTTGTCTCCTCGTTGGTAACCCAATATCCGTCCCGGGACCTGGTCTTCGCCGTCTTCGACCCGCGCCGGGCACTGGCGGACGTGGTCCCGGACGCCTATCTGGGCGGCTATGCGCCCAGCGCCGCCCAGGCCGAACCGCTGGCCAATGCCATCGCCTCCGAGCTGTCCAAACGCACCGCCGGCGGGGACGCGCTGCAGGACAGCATCGGCGAGCCGGACAGCATTCCGCGGATCGTGCTGCTGGCCGACGACTATGACATCCTCACAGCCGGCGGCGCCGGGCCGCTCCGCTCGTTGATCGAGTACCTGCCGATGGGCCCGGAACTGCAGCTGAACGTCATCCTTACCCGCCGGGTGCGCGGGGCCGGCCGTGGCATGTACGAGCAGTTTTTCTCCGCGCTGCGCGACTCCGGCAGCACCGGGCTGATCCTCTCCGGCGACCGTTCCGAGGGCGGCCTGCTCAACAACGTGCGTGCCCGCCGGTTGCCGCCCGGCCGAGGCCTGCTGGTCCGCTCCGGTGGCCCGGTCCAGACCGTGCAGACCCTGTGGACCCCGCTGGAGGCAACCGCCCATGTCTAATACCGTCACCGTCGTCGCGCTCGATGAACCTGACCAAAACGTGGTCATGGTGTCGCTGCTCGCGGTGCTGCCGCAGGAATATGTGCGGCAGGCCGCTGACGACGTCCTGTTGGAAGTTTCAGACGGCCACGGCACCACCATGTTGGCGGTCGAATTGCCGCGCCTGATCCGGGTTCCCGGAGAGGTGTCCCGACTGCTGTCGGGCGCCGGCGTCATAGCCGTGGAAGGCGCCCCGATTCCCTCGATCTTCTCCGAGGACGCAGACTTCGCCGAAGCGGAGCACCAGGACCTGTGGTGGCAGGAGATCACCATTCGCAACGGCATCC
>NZ_JBNHHB010000138.1:0-13818 GCF_059091905.1 Arthrobacter sp. Dra40 | reverse complement strand
ACATATTGATGAGACGACGGGGTTGTCTAGAATCCGCGACTTTCTCTCACCTCCAGAAATGGCGGCCGGGGAAGACCGGCTGTCTCAGCAGACGGTCGTTTGATGAGACGGCTTCAGTAGCCTACGACCGAAGACCGTAGGTGATCGCAAGCGACGGCCGCTGCGTTAGCAGAGTTTCCAGACGATTGTCCGGCCATAGTTCGATATGCGGCCGCAGAGCCTGCTCGTTGTGTCTATCCGCGACGCCGACAGCATCAGCGCTGAAACGGCCGCTCGTCGCGATGATGAGAGACCGTATTGCGGGAGGCTCCCACAAAGACAGTCTGGATAAGGACTCACTCACATCACTCGGGCCAACGGACTTGGACGTGAAGTGCTTGGCTTGAACAATGACGCGTTCAGTCCGCGTAAGTCCTGCGGCATCCCGAATCACACGTTCCAAGGAGATGTCACGTCCACGGTCGGGCGCGTTGGTCTTCATGAGCCACTGGACATTCTGGTATCCGTCCAGGTCTCTGAGGATGTCAAAGAGCAGTCGTTCAAAGTCATCGGGATTCAACACTGCCCAGTGCAGAGCCGTGGTTGCCGCACCGGTTGGGTTCGCGGCTCCTGCGACGCCAAGGTCGATATCGGGAACCGGAATTGGATCCGTGTCTCCCACTTTCGCTGCCTCGATGTCCCGTCGGACTGACGGCCAGTCCAGCTCGGAAATGTCCAGCCAGTCGTGGACCTCACTGAATCGCAGATGGCGGTGCAAGTCTCCCCAGCGGCCCCTACGCTCAACGGTGTCCCCGAGCAGTCTTTCAATCTCTGAGACCGCCGCCTCGATTTCCTGAGTGACTGGCGTATTGATCCTCGGGATTTGGGGTGTCGTCTTATCAGCCAGCCAGGCTTCGCGGCTCGGCAAGTCGGCCATGACTCGCCGCATCAGGTCAGCGATCTGCTCTGTGAGCGCGGTGAGACGGGAGGCGATTGCCCGCCGACGGGCACGGTCCAGCCGGTAGCGGTACTCGGCCAAATCTTCGCCAGGCTTATTGGACATATCCCAGGCCATCGTAGGAAGTTCGCCGATTTCTCCGTAGTCCCAGAACAACCGCCCGAGTTCATCCATGTCGGGCAGCCTCTCTCTAATCGTCCAACCCTCGATAGGAAGCAGGCCCGGCAGGAGGTCATCCCATTGCCGGGCGAGCATTTGGTACTCCGGGGTTGAACCCACCGACGGACCTGAAGGCAATAGCGGACTAGCCCTTTTCCAGACACGTTCAAGCTTCTCAAGATTCGCTGCGACCTTGTCGAAGGTCGTCAGGAGGGCATCCAGTTCCATAGGACGAGCTTGCCATGGGTGAACCATTTGAGTAGTTTTCAGGCAACTAGAAAACAATCTGGCGCAGCGGGCCAAAGCTTTGGAAACACATTGTCCAGAATACAAGATCCGGCGCCTTCATGTGACAACCTGTGGCTATGGGGGAATCACTGCATACCGCGATACTTGATGCTGGCGCGGCCAGCGCACTGTACGAAATTCCGCTCTTTGACCCGGAAACCGGACACCTTCCGCCTGGTCGTTACAGGACGACACTCTCCAACATACAGCAGCGTTTCGTCCTCTCCCCCGGCTTTCAGGCTTCCTCCACACGAGCCGCCATTTGGGACGGGTTCACCAACTACTTGGTGGCTTGGAAGAAGTCCCAAGTCGCCCTGGGGCAACCGATCCTCAAGACAATCTGGGTCGGCGGAAGCTTCACGTCCAGCGAGTTGGATCCGGACGACATTGACATTTCTCCCGTCTACGACGAGTTTATTGTCGATGATCTCCACGGTAAGCCTGGTATCAAAAGCCTGAAGAAACTCATAGGCAACCGCACGAGTTTGGCCAACAAATACATGGTCGAGCCTTTCCCAGTACCCTGGCGCAGTCTACAATCAACACTCAATCAATCAACACTCAATCCCACTATGCTTCCCGACCACGCACAGACGTACCTGGCAAAGCGCGGCGGACTTGACGACTGGTGGCAGCGGATCCGGCCCGCCGGCGAGAAAGCTGCACCTATCGCGCCTAACAACGTTGCCGCGAGAGGCTACTTGGAGGTGTCGTGGTGAGTGAGAGCGCCCAGAGTTACCTCGATCAGCACGTCACATCTGAGCAGGAACTGGGCGTCGAGGAGTTTCTGGAGAGTCTCCCGGAACCTGAAGGAGATATTTTCGAGGTCATCGAAGAGGCGGAGTACGACGCCGCCAAGCGCATAAATCCTGATCTACCGCCCTTCACCTATTTGATCATCCGTCTGACGGGTGACGCGGTAGCAGACGGCGGCGTCAATCACGAGGTGGCCAATGAACTGCTTGGCCCGATCAGTGCTGAGATTCAGGCCGCCGCTGATAAGCGGGCGGCGGATGCTGAGATAACGCTCGTGAGAATCAGCCAGGGAAGCCTCGTTCTCCACTACCAAGCGAAACAACCCCTTGCCGCTCTTGAGCCAAATCAAGCGGAGGTTGAGGTATCACCGGTGGATCAGGCTATCCGGGACACTTTTGAACTGCATAACATGCTCGAAAGCGGTGTGAAGGCCTCTGTCATCGCAAACCGCTTCGGTGAAAACAAAAAATTTATGCGAAGTGCCCGCATTCTGACTGAAGCGCTGGACAAGTTGGATCTGAATATGAAGGGCAAATGGCGCTCGCCCCTGGGCGGGCGCGCCCAAACGAAACTCACTGAAGCCGGCCGCACCCATGCTCGTGGCGTATTTAAAAGGATCGACCGGCCAGACACCGAAATCGTCTCCGGGCGCATCACTGCGCTTGATATTGATGGAATCGTCACTATTCAGCAGACGGCCAAACGCAAACGCAGAGTTTATCTCGAAGATCCAGCACTGCTCGCTTCGGGCGAGTTCGTCTTGGGAGCTGAAGTTAGCCTCCTAGTGGAAAAGACAGAAGCTCGTGACCAGGTCGGCCTGAGCAGCAAAGAACGTCTGACGTTCAAGGGCCATGTTCGGCAGGGCGAACTCGATATCCCGGACGTGTAGGCACTTTCGGTAACCACGTGCCTATGGAAGCATCTGCCCAAGACGCTCTTGCGAGATGCGGGACGCCGATAACGGCGCATACGTCAGATGGCTTGGATGGACGAGTCAGCACTACAGGGGCAGGGCATGGGCCGAGGGAAGGCCACCAGGGGCCTAAGCGCGCCTTTCGCGCCTACCCCGAGGCAGGCACGCCCAGCTCGGAGCGAAGCCACCGGCCCATTTCCAGCACCGCTTCATTTACTTCGGGTACTCGTCCGGCGAGAAAGACGAAGGAGTGCTGTGGGTACTTCATGAAGAGTCACCTCAACGCCGGCATTTTCGGCCCGTTGAGCGAACGCGACGGAGTCCCCCGCCAGGACTTCGTGGCCGCCGTACCAAATATCCATTGGCGGCAGGCCGCTGAGATCGGCGTTCAGCAGATTGGACTCTTGGGTCGCCCGGAGAGACGCCGGTCCCCTCGAGGAACGCATCGCGCATTTTGGTCAGAAGCTCCTTGGAGACATGCACATCCGTTTCGCTGTTGGTCACGAACGTCTCGGACCAAAATTCCACGCCGCGTTGCCGGATGTCTTGCGGGTAGCCGGCGATGCGGGCATGTACGGCCGATATTCGGGCAGCGAGTCGTCCAGGACAGGGACTAGCACATCGGCAGACGTACCTGTGGCGTCTTCGCTCACCCGGACCTTGAGCATGGATCCGGGGGGACTCCCCGTGGGGTTCAGCGTCACTGCGGGTGGGTGGTCCAGCAGGGCCTGGCCGTTGGCCTTGACCCGAATCGTGACCTGCGACCCTGAAGCCCCTGAAATGGTGACGACCGCGTCTTTTGAGGAGGAGTTGACGACGGTGCCCATGACCCGGCCGGGCTGGTCCGCGCCGTAGGAGAGGATGAGCAGGTCCAACAGCTCCACCGGACCGACTTGGGTATTGATCCCGTTGATCGTCGTTGTCATTTCTGCGGTGTCTTGGGGATTGGTGAATGAGCATCCGGCCCCGGCCAGAAGAACCACCCCCGCGGTGACAGCGGCGGCCGCACGTCGTATCCGTACTGCCGGCGTTGTGGTTGCCACGACCGGCTCCTCTCGGCAGAAAGCGATCCAGACGCCTCCGATTATCGACCGTTTTGGCGCCGGAATCGAGACAACGCGTGCATGACCGGCTTTACTACAAAACGGTGGCGTCATAGCCAGGTGCTCATCAACGTCGTCCTGACGGTCCTTGCCGTTGCCCTGTTGGCGTAGGTCGCGCACCCAACGATGCCCCGGGTTTCCTGCAGCAGGGGTCGCAGCAGTTCAGCCCGGACAGTTCTGCGCCGTCAGGGAGAAGGCTCGGCCGCTTGCCCTGCCTCTGGTTGAGCTGGCGAATGAGTTGAAGTTGTTCCCTGTTGACAGCCAAGAGCAACTCGATTTCCTGTTTCGATGCGGTATGGGCGGGTTGTCCCGACCGGGGCCGTGAAAGGTCCGTGGCCACGTCCTGCCCTTCCATCAGAAGCGGTCCGATCAGATCCGAAATGAATTGGAGAGGGAGACAATTTCCGGCGCAGGGCCGGCTCGGCCCACGATCCAGATCGCGGCACGGACCGTGTGACGAGTGCCGGCCGACAAGGGGACGCGCGCGCATAATGGGGTACACGATGGACGTCTCCGGTGTTCCGGGCACGGACTTGATCGTGCCTCGAAGGCAACGGTCCCGGCTATTGCGCCGGGCCGCCGCTGCCCCGCTGACACTGGGCTACCTGATGGTCTTGTGGGCGGCAGGGGTCAGCCGAGCCCTGACCGGAGGGCCGGCGCGGTTCCGTGAGGCGGCGGCTGCATCCGTGGATTCGTTCCCGGACGCGTGGTGGACCCTTTTTTCCTCGGTGCTATGGGCCGATGACCTGGCTTCCTACCTCGCCGGCAGCGTCCTGTTCCTGGCCGCCGGTCTGGCGTTCGAGCAGCGGATGGGCAGCCTGCGCTTCGGTGCCGCCGCCCTGGCCGGGCATCTGTGCGGCACTGCCGCCGCCGTCCTGCTGACCGTCTCCGTGGAGGGCCTGACGGATAGCTGGACCGAGGCGTTGGTGGACGGGGATTATCTGGGTCCGACGGCGGCGGCGTGTGCCGTGCTGGCGGCGGGCTCGGCCTGGATGAGCGCCCTCTGGCGGCGCAGGATCCGCACCGGGTTGCTGGCCGTGCTGATCATGCTGGTGCTTTATGCCGGCAATTTCGCCGACGTTGTGCGTCTGGTCGCGGCCTTGACCGGACTGCTGCTCGGACCGCGACTGGCTGGCCGCACCACCCGGTTCCACGCGGCCGCTTCGATGCGCGAGCTGCGCGTGCTGGTAGCGGTCCTGGTGGCTGCCTCGGCCATCGGTCCGGTAATCTCGGGCCTGGATCCGGAGGCACTGGGCCCGCTGTCCGAATTGCAGTATGTGTTCACCGGGCTGGTGCCGCACGATCCTGCTGAGATGCGCGAAATGTGCTTCGGCGACGATCCCGCCGGCTGCCTGCTGGCACGGGCCCAGCAGCTTGCCGGTGCCGGGGGCATGTTCATGGCTGTGGTGCCCTCCTACCTGCTGCTGCTGTGCGCGGCCGGGCTCCGCCGCGGCCGGCGCGCGGCCTGGCTCGGAGCCGCCGCGGTGTACGGGGTGATGTCCGTGGTGGCCGGCGTCCAGATAGTCTCGTTGGCGGCCGATGAGGAGGAACAAACCTTCCTCGGGGGGCTGGCCGCGTTGGATTTCGGCCAGACGGTCGACGAACTGGTCCCGCTGATGGTGCCGATGTTGTTTTTCGCGGCCCTGATGCCGGCCGGCCGGTGGTTCACCATCCGGGCCCCGGCGGGCACCTACCGGAAGATGGCCGCCCGGGTGGCGGCAGCCGGGGCCGCCGTGGCCGCCGTCTATGTGGCAGGAGCCTGGGCCTGGGCCGGCCTGTTCTCTCCCCGGCCTGGCCTCGGCCGGATACTGGCCGACCTTCCGGATCGTTTCCTGCCGCTGGATTCCGCATTGGAACTGGTACCCGCGTTCATTCCCGCCGACACAGCAGCGGCCCTGCTGTATGTGGCCCCAGGGGTGGTGTTCTGGCTGCTGGTATCGGTTCAGCTGTTGCAGTCGTTCCGCTACCCGGCCCTGCCACGGAACCAGGCGGACGCCGGGCGCGCACGGGCGCTCCTGCAGGCCAGCGGAGGCAGCAACCTGGGGTGGATGACAACGTGGCGGGGAAACGAGTACTGGTTCTCGTCCAGCGGGCGCAGCTTCGTGGCCTACCGGGTCCAGGCCGCCGTGGCGCTGACCGTCGGTGATCCGGTCGGTCCGGAGGAAGAACTGGGCCAGACGGTGGACGGGTTCGCGGACTTCTGCGCTCACCTGGGCTGGACCCCCTGTTTTTACTCGGCTACCTACGCCCTGCGCAACCTCACCGCCCGCCGCGGCTGGGGACAGGTGCAGGTGGCCGAGGAAACCGTGGTGCCCCTGGAGTCGGTGTCGTTCCGCGGGAGGCGGTTCCAGGACGTGCGCACAGCGCTGAACCGGGCCCGGCGCGAGGAGGTCCGGGCCGAGTGGTACAGGTACCGGACCGCCCCGCTGGCGATCATTGAACAGATCCGGGAAATTGACGAAGAGTGGGTCGCAGACCGCAGCCTGCCCGAAATGGGCTTTACCCTGGGGAGCCTGGCCGAACTGGCAGACCCAGAGGTGCGCGTCCTGGCCGCGGTCGATAAGCAGAACAAGGTCCACGGCGTTGCCTCCTGGCTTCCGGTTTACCGGCATGGCCGGATCGTTGGCTGGACCCTGGACTACATGCGACGCCAGGGCAGCGGCTTCCGGCCGGCCATCGAGTTCCTCATCGCCTCGGCAGCGCTGTCCCTGCATGACGAAGGCTATGCGTTTCTGAGCTTGTCCGGCGCACCGCTGGCCAGGGTCCGCAACGGTTCCGGACCCGCTGACACCGACGGCGCCGCGGCCGGGAGCCTCGACGTTTTTTTGGACTGGCTGGGCTCGGTGCTGGAGCCGGTTTACGGGTTCCGCTCGCTGCTGGCGTTCAAGGAGAAATTCCAGCCAAGATACCTACCCTTGTTCCTGTTGTACCCGGACGCGGCCGCTCTGCCCAGGATCGGCAGCGCCGTCGCCCGCGCCTACCTGCCCGACGTCTCGGTGCGCCAGACGGTGGGACTGCTGCACAAGGTCCTGCACCTGAACCGCAAACCCTGAGGAACGGGCCGACCGGCCTTGAAAAGGAGCCAGGATGTCCAACATCTCGCTCGTGAACGGCACGGTGCCGCTGCTGTTCAACATCCTGGCCGCGCTCGGGGGGCTGTGGCTGCTGGCCGGAGGACGGCGGTACTGGCTCCGCGCCGTGGTGCCAGCCCTCCTCGGCGGCGCCGCCGGCGCCCTGCTGCTGTGGTATTTGGCAGAAGACGCCTACGGCTGGTGGGACCAGACCTTCCCCCGCTCCCTCTATATCTGGGCCGGCGCGGCGGTAGCCGCGGTCATCCTGATCGTCCCCCGCATGCTCGCCGGGCACGGCGTGCTCCGGCGGGCCGCCACAGTCCCGGCCGCGCTGTGCGTGGTCTTGGCCGCGCTCGCGCAGGCCAACGTGCAGTATGCCGCCTTCCCCACCGTATCCAGCATGTTCACCACCCAGGATCTGGTCCATGAGCCCATCAGCACCGTAGCCGGCACCCGGAGCCCCGCTTCCTCCGACCCCGTCCCTGCCACCACTGAAGCGAACTGGACCCCGCCGAAGGATCTGCCCGCCCACGGCAGTGTCTACTCGGTTTCGATCCCCGGGACCGTCTCCGGGTACCAGGCCGACGACGCTTACGTCTACCTGCCGCCGGCGTACTTGGCCGACCCGCACGGCAGCAACCTGCCGGTGCTGGTCATGATCCATGGCACGCCCGGCGGGCCGGGATCCTGGATTTCATCCGGCAACCTGGCCGCCACCATGGATAACTACGCCGCCGAACACCACGGGCTCGCCCCCGTTGTGGTCATGCCGGACCTGTCCGCTGGAGGTGCTTCCAAGTTGCCGCTGTGCCTGGATTCGCAGGTAGCCCACTCAGCCACCTACCTCGGCGTGGACGTCCCACACTGGGTGCGCGATACTCTGGGCGCCGGCACCGCCGGCAGCCGGCAATGGGCCATCGGCGGCCTCTCCTCCGGCGGTACCTGTGCCCTGCAGATCGCGGTTAACTTCCCGCGCGCCTACTCCACTTTCCTGGACATGTCAGGCGAATCCGAGCCTTCGATCCACGGCGGCCGTGCGCAGCTGGTCGGCGAATATTTCAACGGCGACGAAAAGGCCTTCACCAAGCAAAACGCCCTGGACGTGTTGACCCGACACAAGTTCCCCGAAACCGGCGGTCGGTTCGTGGCCGGTACCGCCGACAACATGTACGGGGCCGAGCTCGATCCCCTCTACACCGCGGCTCGGCAAGCAGGGATGCAAGTACAGTTCCACAGGGTCCCCGGCGGCCACAGTTGGCGCATGTGGAGCAGCGAACTGCCCCGGCAAATGTCCTGGCTGATGCACCGGACCGGGCTGGCGCCTTAGGCGCCGGCCCACGACCGAAGAGCTGCAGACCCCCCTCACGCACTTACCACACACCGGCCCCTTCGTTTCCGCCCAGGCCGGTGTGCCAGAATGTGCCCATGTCGGTCCAGGCCTTCGACAGCCGCAGACACCGAGCATCTGCCCGGCTGGCCGTGATGCTCGCCACCGGTGCCGCCACTGCAGTCATGGTCGGGGCCTCGGGCAACTGGGCCTATGCCCCCTCGCTGGGCTGGGACGCGGCGGCTTTGACCTACTTGGCCTGGGTCTGGCCCATTATTGGCCGGCTCACCCCCGCGGCCACCGCAGCCCACGCCGGACGGGAAGATTCCGGCCGTGCAACCTCGGATGCCCTCATCCTGGCCGCCACCCTGGCCAGCTTCGGCGGCGTCGGCCTGATCCTGCTCGACGCCGGTACCGCCGTGGGAGGCGCGAAAGCCGGCATCATCGCGATCGCTCTGGGCAGCATCACCCTGTCCTGGCTCCTGGTCCACACCCTCTACACCCTGCGCTACGCCTTCCTCTATTACCGGGACCGCGACGGCGTGGACTTCAACCAGGACAGCGGCCCGCACTACCGGGACTTCGCCTACCTGGCTTTCACCATAGGGATGACGTTCCAGGTCTCGGACACCAATCTGAAAACCGACGCGGTCCGCTCCACGGCGCTGCGCCATGCACTGCTCTCCTACCTACTGGGCACCATCGTGCTGGCCACCACCATCAACCTGATCGCTGGGCTCGTACGCTGAACAGGTCCGTGCTGCCGTGTTCCTGCTCTGCTTTGGTTCCCATCTGCCTCAATCCCCCCCGGTTCGGTGCCGCACCAGCCACTGCAGGCCGGGCGCAGCACGGCGGTCCTTTCCCCAAGCACAACAGCTACCCCTCGAACAGCTACGGCGGCACCCCAAAGTCAAATCGCCGATAACAGCGCATATGACGGAAGTAAACAAGAGCTTGCGGTGTCGCTCTTGTCCTTATGCAGCAAGAAATTGCCGCGGCTGGCCACGCAATGATTCGCTTCCTTATCCCGGGCAAGCGCCATAGGAAACTATTGAGAGCGATAACGGCGCCCATGTCCTCAGTAACCCCAGCGCCTTCCCCCGCAACGCCTTGACGTTGGGTGTTGCCCGCCCTAGCGTCGGAGACACTGTGCACCACCACTGATCTCATTGGGGAGCTCATCATGGATGTAAACGGAGTTTCGCTCGAGCACGCAAGCATCGCCCGGATCCAAGCAGCATTGTTCACGGGCCAACTAACTGCCCGCCAACTGGTGGACGCCTACCTTGAACGCATTAACGCATTCGACCACTCAGGACCCGAGCTGAACGCCGTGGTCCTGGTAAACCCTGAAGCGGGCGAACAAGCAGATGCCATCGACGCAGCCTTGCGGGACAGCGGAACTGTCGCCGGGCCGCTGCACGGGATTCCCATCGTGATCAAGGACTGTCTTGAGACCGAAGACATGCCCACCTCTTACGGTTCCGAAATCTTCGCGGACTACCGGCCAAGTGCGGACGCCACCGTCGTCTCCAAGCTCCGCGCGGCCGGAGCGATCGTTCTGGCAAAGACCACCTTGCCGGACTGGGCCACGTCGTGGTTCAGCTACTCCTCCCGCACCGGGCTAACGAAGAATCCGTATGACCTCAAGCGCGATCCGGGCGGATCCAGCAGCGGCACCGGCGCAGCCGTAGCCGCTGGATATGCGACCGCTGGCCTCGGCACCGACTGCGGAGGTTCCGTCCGTCTGCCTTCATCTTTCTGCAATCTCGTAGGAGTGCGTTCCACCCCGGGTCTCATCAGTCGTACCGGATGCAATCCGCTCGTCAGCGCCCAAGACACCATCGGCCCCATGACGAGATCCGTTGAAGACGCCGCAAGACTCTTCAATGTGATGGTTGGCTTCGATGAAAGCGACCCGCTCACCTACGCATACTCGGTCGCCCGCGCACCGAAGTCCTATTTAGACGCCCTCGTTCCGGACGCGCTTCAAGGCCGCAGGATCGGCGTGCTGCGCAGTGCCTTCGGCTCCGACGACGACCCCAACGCCGCCCCCGTCAACAAAGTAATGGCCAACGCTTTGAAAGAACTTGAAGCAGGCGGCGCCACCCTGGTCGACGTCACCATCGACGACCTCACCGGCTGGATCGGCCGCACCTCGCTGTACACCATCAAGTCCAAACACGACATCAACACCTGGCTGGCCCGGAAGACGGACCCGCCAGCCCATTCCGTGCGCGAGATCATGGAATCGGGCCGTTACCACAAGAAACTGGATCTCCTGGAGGCGCTGGCCGCCGGGCCCGAGGACCCGCTGAAAGAATTGGACTACTACACCGCTTACACCGCGCACGAAGATTTCATGAAAACCGTCGTCAACCTGCTCGAAGCCAACAATCTCGACACCCTCGTATACCCCACATGCCAAGTGATTCCGCCGACACGGGAAGACACCGACTCCGGCAGATGGAATACCTTGAACTTTCCCACCAACACCGTCATCGGCTCCCAGACCTGGATGCCTTCCATTTCAGTACCCGCCGGCCTGACAGAAGCAGGCCTGCCCGTCGGCATGGAAGTGCTGGCACGGCCCTACGACGAGCCGACAATGTTCTCCGTCGCGTACGGCTTCGAACAGGTGCTCGGGCACCGGGTCCACCCCGAGAGTGCGCCGATCAGCGGCTAGAGGACAGGACCAAATTGAGCGCAACAATCGACCTGAAATGCGACATTGGCGAAGGCTTCGGGATGACGCATGCCCCACGACGCCGAACTGGTGGAACTCGTCTCTTGGAGGAGAGCCTCATACACCTAAGCAAGGTGACCCGTGTGGTGCCGGGTGTGCCGGTGTGGGCGTGGAGCGGTTCCCGGGTGCGGCCGAGCTGGTGGCCGGTGAGGCGTTCGGGTGGACGTCCCGGGCGGTGCAGGTCACTTGGACGGACGCAGGGGTGCGGCGGGTGACCTGGGTGTGGGCGTCCGCGGTGCGGCGGCGGAACGATCAGGTACGGAATACGGCTTTGGGAGAGAGGACGGGACAGGCCAATGACAGCGGTACAGGAACAACCAGGCGGCCAGAGAACGCTCAATGAGCCGGTCGGCATCCGGTTCACACCCCAGGGCGTGCCGCTGGCGGTGCGCTGGCGGGGCCGGCTCTGGCCGGTGGCGGCCGAGCCGCTGCACTGGTTCAGCCGGTGGAACTGGTGGGAATCCAACCTGCCTGCCGGGAAGGGGCAGGGCAACATTGTCGACGTCGAATTCTGGCGCCTGCAGGTGCGCGCCACCTCGACGTCGCCTTTGCGGACGTTGGAGGTGCGCAAACACCTGGGCTGGGAAGGCTGGCATCTGGTCCACGTGTCCGACGAAACCTAAGACGCAAAGGCCCGGCTGGAGGCGGATCCCCTTCATGGCGGCTCGCCACGGTGTCGCGGCCGCCGTGTTCTTGCGGCAACATTTCTCCGGGCCTGCGGGCATCAGGAAGGGCCGGCACTTGTGTGCCGGCCCATCCCCGGGTTTCCCTCTGCAAAGGAAAATCTTGGGGTGCAGCGTCAGCGCTGCACCGGGTCAGGGCTCGTCGAGCCGGTGATCTTCTACGGGGAAATCTACCGGTCCGGTCGCCGGGCCTGCGGTCAGCAGGCGCAGGTCCAGGATGTCTTCAAGGGGGCTCGCATCCGGGGCAACAGTATCGTCTTCGCTCCTGCGGAAGTGATCGGCCACGCGGGGCTCCTTGGCTGTGTGGGACGGCAGTGTCCTTTCACAGTAGCGGCAGTTCCTGCGGGCCGGCTGGAAGTGGCTGCGCCCGCGGCAGCGTCGATGCGGCCGGCGGAGCGAAGCGGGGGAGGCCGCCGCCGTACCCGGGAAGACCCCAATGGGAAGGCCGGACCCCTTTTGGTCGGGGTCCGGCCTTGCGGGTTAGCGGTTCAGTTGGCGGTCATAGGCCTTCCGAGGGTCCCGTGCGCAGTCGGCGAGCAGGCCGCGGTTGACCAGCTCGGCCAGCAGTTCAGCGAGCCGGTAGCCGGCCATGTCCTGCAGTGCGAGCTTGAAGTACCGGTCGGCGAAGCTGGATTTTCCTTTGAGCCATTCCAGCCAGCCGATCAGGCACAGCATGGGGGCGCGCTGTCCTTCGGGGGTCGCTTTCATGAGTTCGAACGCGACTTCCTGGGCGGTGTCCACACGGGCCCAGTCGGGGCGGGTGCCGAAGACACCAAGCATGACGGAGGTGAACTGGTCGGCATCGTCGGTGATGATGTCCCCCATCAGGTAGTCCCGGACGGCGGGGTGCTGCAGCGCTCCGGCCAGCTGGTGCGCGGTCCGGGCCGTGAGGCGCTTGGGGTTCTCCAGCACCTTGGCCCACGCGGCGCGGCTGGCTTCCAGGTCGTCGGGCCAGACCTCGGGTTTGTGCGCTGCGATGGCCGCCCGTGCCGCCTCGTCTCCGGTGAACGGTGCCGGGGCGGTGAAACCGGTGACAACGCTGCCCCGGTAGATCAGGGCGGCGTTGCCGTTGCTGGTGGTGATGGCATCCAGCGGCTGGTCCGGGCAGCAGCCGGTGTCCGTGCACTCGTAGTTCCGCCACGACTCCGAAGTCACCAGCCATGCATCCTGCAAGGGCATCCCCGCCGTGTCCAGTTCGGTGCGCAGCGCCTGCACGTGCCCGGAGTAGGGGCGGGCCTCTTCGGTGCTGTTCTCGTCGGTGTGTGTAGATGACCAGCAGACTGCCGGTGGCGGCTTCGTCGGCGGTCAGGTAGCTGACGATGGTCTGGGCGTAGGCGACCGGGTCCAGGCCGGACGGGGCGTCGACGCGCAAGGTGGCGCCCAGCTGTTTGCCCTGCATGGTCAGCGCGACGAAGGACTCCCTGGGGGTCTGTCCCAACGTGTGCGGGATGAAGGCCAGGATGTCGGCAGGGCCGGTGAACTTGATGCGGTCGTTCATGGTGTTGCTCCTTTTGCAGAGGATTTTGGTGGGTGGGGCGACCAGTGGTGACCGGCCAGCTTCCCCTCTCCCCCGTTGTTTTTGGCTGCTGGCGGAGCATCGCGCAGCTGTGCCCGACGGAGGCCCGTCTACCCGCAAGGGCAAAGGGTGGGAAATTCCTGGAGGAAATAAGCGAGGAACGAGCGCCGGAAGGAAATTCGCGTCCCTGCAGGCCCCGACGAAGGAGGGGCTGGACGGGGTGGAGCGGGCACGTACGATCCGAAGGAGTCTCAATGATGTTGTCAACCGCTCCAAACGCTTCGCAGCTGCCCGGCCGTCACCAGCCGGGCAGCCACTG
>NZ_JBNHHB010000137.1:0-13881 GCF_059091905.1 Arthrobacter sp. Dra40 | reverse complement strand
TGTGGCCGCCCAGGTGGAAGGCCAGGTCCTTGGACAGCTTCGGCACGTTGCCGAAGTCGCCGCTGGCCCGTGCCTCGGTGAGCTGATCCAGGGCGGTATTCGCGCCGGCCACATAGGTGGCATGGTGCTTGGAGTGGTGCAGCTCCATGATCCGGGCCGAGATATACGGCTCCAGGGCTGCGTAATCGTAATCGAGCTCGGGCAGTTGGTACGTGCTCATGTTGTTGCTCCTTCTTTCGTGTGGTGTGGGCTATTTGGCGGCCAGGAGGCGCTCGACGCGGGGCTTTACCTCGGTGGCCAACAGAGTGAGGGATTCGAGGAAGTGCTCGTGGGGCAGGCCGCCGATGTCCATCTGCAGGAAGTGCCGCATGTGGCCCATGTAGCCGTGCAGATGGACGATCCGTTCGGCCACTTCGTCCGGGTCGCCGATGTAGTAGGCGCCGGGCGCTTCGGCTTGGGCGAGGTAGGCGCGCTTGTCGGGGGCGGGCCAGCCGCGCAGCCGGCCCATCTCGACATTGAGGTTGTGCCAGCCGGGGTAGAAGCGGCTGAGCGCCTCGTGCTTGGTGGGTGCACCCAGCCCGATGGCGGCGACGGAGACCTTCGTGTTTTCCGTTGGGTGTCCGGTCTGGGCCGCGGTGGCCCGGTAGAGCTCGGCGAGCGGGGCGAATCGGTGCGGGGCTCCGCCGATGATGCCGTAGGAAACTGGCAGGCCCAGCTGTCCGGCGCGGGCGGAGGATCCGGCGTTGCCGCCGGTGGCCAGCCAGATCGGCAGCCGGCCGTTCACCGGGCGGGGCACGACGGCAAGGTTGTCTAGGGACGGCCGACGGGAGCCGGGTTGAAGTGGACCCATGTCGGCGGGACCGAGCGCTGTGGAGGGCCTCTGGAAGCCGACCGGGTAGTCCTCGCTTTGTAGATGCAACTGCCTTGGACCGAGTAGGTCAATCACCATAACTACGGGCTCCGGATATCGTTGCACACAGCAAGCCTCTGAACGAGCTGAATACCGGACCCGGGCAAGTCGCAGAGGTCGGATTCCCTCGGCATTCCAGATACTTGGGGAGGCCCCAACCTATAGCTCGAAACCCGGAGGAGAAAGTTATGCCAGCAAGAGAGGTTTTGAACCAGAAGCAAATCCAAGCAAATCTGACCCAGTTGCCGGAATGGCGCTACGGTTTGGGTGCTTTGCGGACCGCAATCAGATGTGAATCACCCGCGGCTGCCTTGGACTTGCTTTCCACCATCGGCGAGCTGGCACAGGAATCCGATCACCACCCTGATGTGGACTGGCGGTACGACACTTTGTTCATCACGCTCACTTCGCACGATGCCGGAGACAGAGTGACGGCGCGTGACGTGACGCTGGCGCGCTCGATATCGAAGCACGCCCAAGCCATTGGCGTCACGCCTCTCCCGGAACTCCTGCGCACAGTGGAGATAGCCATCGACACCGATGCCCCGGAAGCCATTTCGGAAGTATGGCGAACTGCACTGGGCTACAGGATGCAGCAAGACGGAAGCCTTACCGATCCCTATGGCAGGGGTCCTGCCATCTGGTTCCAGGAGTCCCCGAATCCCAACGTGAATCGCTTTCACCTGGACGTTACTGTCCCGTTCAGCGAAAGCGCCTCGACTCTGAATGCTCTGGCATGCGTTGGTGCAACACTCGATGATGAACATGCGCCCATGTGGGTAGTGGCCACTGACGTCCAAGGCAACCGGCTATGCATCAGCACTGAAGCCGGACGCGGCGACTAGACGGGGTGAACCCACCCTACTTTGGCCAGGGCCCGCAGCCTGACCTGGCCGCACGGCCGCCGCGCGCGCCGCCGTCGGTCGACCGGCTGCTCGAAGAACCACCGACTCTCTGGAGAGCAACTCGAGCTCCCAGTCCTTAACGGCGGCCAACGGCGCGAACAGACTCGAGTCGATCTCGTTGCGGGGCAGGCCTTTGACGGACTCGGTCTGGCCAGTCCCTGTTGCCCAGGGACGAAGTCAACGCCCGTCGCGGCCAGGGTGGAGAAGATAACTTCCGCCTCCTCGACGCCGCCGGCCCACCTGTAGTCGTGGTCGCTGACCTTGGACTGGGAGATCCGAATGCCCACACTCATCTCCGGGCCCACGGCCTCGCGCACGGCGCGGGCGATCTAGGCGGGGAAACGCACACGGTTCTGCGGGGAGCCGCCGTACTCGTCGGTGCCCAGATTGAAATAGTCGGTGAGGAGCTGGTCCAGCAGGTGGCCGTTGGCGCCGTGGATTTCCACGCCGTCGACCCCGGCCTCCTTCGCGCGCAGCGCGCGGGCCACGAAGCCCTGGCGGACCTCCTCCATCTGCTCCCGGGTTATTGCCGCCGACGCATTCGGACTCAACCACTCACTCGCCTGTGTCGAAACCTCGACCGTGAGCGGCGACAACTGAAGCTAGTGGGGACCGGCCGATCGTGAGTGGGCTGCAGGGTGTGAACGGGTCGAGGTGACGCCTGGTTGCCGTAACTTTGCTACGTCCTCCAGTCGCGCTTGTTGGGTCCCGTCGCGGGTGCGGGCGGGACCCCACAAGTCACGGGTCAGCCTGTCATCACTGGTCGTAGCGTGCCACCAGGCGGCCTGAGACGCCTCCCTTGGCCAGGCGATCCAGGCCCTCAGGGATGTCGTTGAAACCAACGTTCGCAGACACGATTTCCAACTGCCCGGAGTCGATCATCTCCAGCACGTTCTTCAAATGCTTGGGGTCTCCGACGGGAGTTGAGCCCTGAAGGGTGATGGCTCTGGTGATGAAGCCGAAGGACTCGAATTCGAAGGTGGTCTTACCCAGGCCTACCAGCACGACCTTGCCGCCGTCCTTGACGGCGTCGAAGGCGCCGACGGTGGTGGTGCCGAAGCCGGCGAAGTCGACCACGACATCCAGGTCTTCACCCTTCAGTTCACTGATGTCCTTGACCACACGGGACACGCCGCGGTCCTTGGCGGCCTGCCAAACCTCTTCACGCGGCTCGATGCCGATCACTTCGGCACCCTTGATGACGGCGATGCGGGCGCCGGTCAGCCCCAGGCCGCCCAGCCCGAGGATGCCCACACGCATCCCCTTCTCGACCCCGCCATGGACAACCACGCCGCTGTAGGAGGTGACCCCGGCATCGGTTGCCGCGGCTGCTTGGGACCACTCCACGTTGGCAGGCTTGTGCACCAGGCTGTCGACCTTGCCGATGACGTATTCACCAAAGCCGCCATCGCGGGTCACTCCGGGTGCGTCCGACGCAACGACTCCTTGGGCTACTTCGTCGCCCACCTTGAACCCGGTGACGCCTTCACCGACCTCCTCAACGACGCCGGCTACTTCGTGTCCCAGCACGATGGGCAGATCGACGATGATGGGGATTTCTCCTTGCACGTATCCCACATCACTGTGGCAGATGCCGGCGGCAGTGACCTTGATCAGAACCTCACCTGGACCCGGTGAGGGCTTGTCCAGGTCCTGAAGCTTCAGATCCTGATTGATCCCTTCCATAACCCACGCCTGCATGGTTCCTCCTTCAGCTTGCATACGCACACTATTTATATGCGTATGCATTTACTCTATGCTCTTCCATATATTCCGCAAATCCGACGACCGTTCTTGCGTTCTTGGAAGCCCGCCGCAACATTTCCGGACCTGCCTCCGTCGCCCGCCCGCTCGGCTTTAAGGGGGTAGCTTTTCGTGGATTCCAAAATGGAAACTCAAAACTCATCGAGGAGGACTGGATCCGGCATGGAAACCTGATGCCGGTTGGCTACCCGCCAGCTGGCGCGACGGCCGGCTGGTGTACCGGCTGCAGATGTACCGTACGGCCTCCCGGGTCGATCTCACCGCGGCCGAATCAGTCGCCGTGCTCAACGTTCCCTGGACCAGCTCGGAATTGCCGAATCACGCGAACAGTCAGCGCACGCGGCACTTTCTGGGGTGGAGTGCCGCAAACGCGCATTTGACTCGTGGTCCACGGTTTCGGCACACCTTCAGCCCCGAACCGACCCACACAAAATCCAGGAGAAGAGGATACTGGCAGTCACCAACTTGTTCTGATTTCCACCGGGCTCCTTCGGAGAGAGAAGGTCATCGTGGTCGCTGAGACCTCCGCCCTGATGATTCGTGGGGCTCGTGTCACCGATGTCCCCGTGATGGCGCGCCTGCTCGCACAACTGGGTTACTCCCCTCAAGAGGACTGGGTGCGATCCTGGGTGAGTGCCGATTCGCCGGACGCCCGGTGCGTTGTGGCGGAGATTGGATCTCGAGTGGTCGGTCTAGTGCACGTCCATCGGGTGCCGTTCCTGGCCGAGAGCGGCTACAAGGCCAGACTCACAGCGTTGGTGGTCGACGAAGCCGAGCGCTCCCGCGGTGTCGGTGCGTTGCTCCTTAAAGCGGCGGAGCAAGTGACGCGGGATCTGGGAGCTGCCGTGTTGGAGCTTTCGACATCAGAACGACGTCAACAAGCCCACCGGTTCTACGAACGTCACGGCTACACTCAGCCTTCGCGGCTTTACCGTAAGACGGTAGCGCCTCGGGCACCAGCCCCGGGCGGATCTGATGGGACAGTCAACCAGTCGGTTCCGCCCTCGGGTTGAGGCGAAGCCTGACTGCAAGGCCGGCGCCAAGAACAATTGCGAGACCGCTGGCTTTGGTGGCGTCAGCCAAACGCGAAGCAAACAGCTCCCGGCGCTTCAGCAAGCCCGGCGGGCGGAGGTCGGTTTAGGGCTGCACGATCCCTGCCGGGAACCGCAGGTTCCGATTTGCCGTCAGCTGTTTTAGGACTCGTCTGTTACCGCTTCCGAGTCCTCCTCCTCGGCGACGGCGTTGGCGATGAGGTCCATCCGGTCCGCTGGTGTGAGGTCCTCATCCTGTTGGATTTCCTTGATGTCGTCGCTATCGATCCCCTCTTCAGGGTTCTGGGGGTTGCCGTTCTGGGGTTTATCAGTCACCGTTGGCTCCTTTCTTCCCACCTGATGCCTCTTGGCTTGTCTCCCGGAACTGCTGCTGCCGGTGCAGCTATTCACTGAGCCCGCGCTCCGTCGTCGGCGGCGTTCATCCCTTCTCCCCCGCGCCTCCGGAGGCGACGGCGAGTTTCCCGTAGGCCACAAGGTTGTCTTCAAATCTGCCGTTCTGCGGGTTGTACCCGTCGCAGGTGATGAGCCGGATCTCTGCCTGTTTAGTATTCCCGTACACCTGCAGGGCAGGGAAGCTGTCTTTGGCATAGCGTTTGATAACGGTTAGCCGGAAGACCGCGGTCGTGCCGTCTTCACGCTCTACCCTGACCTCGTCTCCGGGCACTAGTTCGTTCAGCCTGGCAAAAACGCCCGGGCCGCCGCCCAAGGAGTTGACGTGCCCCAGGAGGATCGAGGGCCCCCTTTCCCCCGGTGTCGGGGAATTGGTGTACCACCCTGCCGGGGAACCGGCCTCTCCGGGCGGCACCTCCAAGGTGTGATCCTCCTGCTGTGCGAGGCCGATGATGTCGCTGCGAAGACCAATCCGGGGAATGCTCAAAGCTGAAGGCCTGGCTTTCTCCAAAACACGGGAACTGCCGTCGGAAGCGGGAACGGCGGCTTTGGGTGCGGCTTTGTGTGCGTCAGCCTGTTCCGGCCTTTGCCATGGTTCGCGCTCTTGGCCCGCGCCAGGAGCCTGCTCGACGGCGGTGCTCGAGGGTGAGGAGGACGGCGGTGCCCCGGTCGCGGTGGGTGCAGCGCACCCGGCATTCAGGGCAAGGACAAGGGCCAGCCCGGCGAATAAGGGCGGCCCCGTCCTGGCCGTGTTCACCCCAATCAGTCCTTGGCCGCGGAGCGCCGGCGGGCAGCGGCCGCCGTAACGCCAGCGGCAAGCAGAACTCCCAGACCAGCGGCGACGGATATTGCGCTTCCATCTGTTTGCGTGGCGGTCTCGATGCCTGTCTCGGGCGCGCCGTTAGGCATCGGTCCGGCCATTTGGGAGGCCACCAAGGTTCCGCAGGCCGCGGGAAGTGTAGCGGCCAGCGGCAGTGACGGGGCTTCAGGGCTCATTTTTTGCTGGGCAGCCGGAGGTAGCTTGTTCGGGTCTACGCCATGGACCTCCACCGTTGCTGTCCCGGCCTGGATGGCCTCTATTGTTGCCGGATCCAGGGTCAGGGTCCGTGCATAGGTGTAGGCGCCGCCGGCGGGGAAGCGGTCGATTGCCACCATCGAGGCCGGGCTGGTGTCCCCCTGAACCGTCAGCGCAGTACTGACGGCACCGGCGTAAGGTTCGCCCTCGGGCGAACTTACGACACCGTCGCCGTCGGTGTCTGCTGCCGGCCCTGGGCACAATCCTTGGCCGCCGATGTGGATATGCTGGCCGTGCGGGAACGGCGCGTTCATCCAGATTTCGGCGGCGCCCGAGACGTTCATGCTGACGGTTGCCTGCTGGCCGTGTATCTCGATCATGGCCTGTCCGGCGGTGCCGCTGTTGTTAGCCGGTGCAAGATTAGCCTGCCAGACGCCGTCCTGGGCCACGGCTGGCCCGGCCGCGAAAGCCATCGCGCCAAGCGCGACCGCAGGAGCAATAAGAAGAGTTTGTGCCTTCATGATGTAGGCCTCTCAAGAAATAGTAAGGGTGCTTACGGTGTCTACCGTGCGTCACACCTTATTGCAACGCCCTCGATCTGAACAGCCTTTACTCCGAGTTTCCCGTCAACCACCCGGTCCTAACCGGGGGCAGCCCCCTCCGCACCAACTCGGACTGCACGGATACGTGGGCCAGGCAGGCTACGGGCAACGCCCTCTCTCGCCAAGCCGCTCGAAAAATGAAGCGGACGGCCGGGGCAAACAGGTAACACTGACATCCTCCGGCCTCGTCCTTATCGATCAGACCCTGCCAGGCCACATCCGAACCGAGCACGATCCACTCAGCTCACTCAGCAACGACGACGGCCAAGCTCGAAGCAAACATTTCCAAGCGGGGCCCCTGTTACCCTTCCGCGAGGATACGCCGATGCGAGCATGCGGCCGGCCTTCACCGGTCTAGGCTGAGGCCATGACCAATCGTGGACCATGGTCAATCCGGCTGCGCGACCGGGCGGGCGGGCAGGTGAATACTCCCAGAGCCGTAATCCGGATCTCCGCTTACGTGTACGGCAATGTCCTGGTGCTGGCTGCCATTGTCGCCTCCACTCCATCCGGGGTGCGGACCGGTGAAGCTCTCATCTACATTCTCGGAACAGCACTGACCACTTTTTTAGCACACGTTCTCGCCAACGGTTTCAGCGCTTCCGCGGTGGGCGGCAAACTCTCCCGCACGGAGATACTGCAACAACTGCGCGATGCCGTCCCGATTTTGACATCCGGACTTATGCCGGCGGCCATGGTATTCCTTTCTGCGCTGGGGAGGTTTGACGACCGCTTTGGCCTCGCCGCGGCAGCCACCTTAATCTTGGTCCGTCTTGCCTCCATCGGTTTCGTCGTCCGAAGGCTGACCGCCAGGTCCGCCCGTGCAGGAGCCCTATGGGGCGGCATCAGTGTGGCCGTCGTCGCCGCCATTATCGTGACGATAAAACTGCTCATCGCCCATTAGAAAGCAGCCCGGTTGCATCGCCTAGGCGTCGGGCGATTTAACAACGTCCTGACGGCGCGCGGCGGAGCTGCTTCCGGAGTGGCCACGGCAGACGGATCAATTCATCCAACCGATGGTTCGATTGTTGATTTCAGCGGCCTAGCCTCTGTGCCATTGGCTCACGCGGCCGAGTCTCGCGCGGTGGTGGCTGGCCCTGTTTCAGCGCCCCGGGTTAGACGTAGAAACTGGGAACTTGAGGTTATGGCGCGCAGCAGGCCTTGGGGGTTGTCGTACCTTCCGCTTCCAATGTAGTCGCAAAGCTGGTCCGTGGCTTCCGGGTGCTTCAGGACAAAATCGATCAGACCTGTGCCTTCCTCGACGATGCTGTACCGGGCGTCGTAGATGTCGGTGTATTCGCGGTAACAAGCGGTTAGGCCGTGCTTGTCCCCCTCGGTCACAAGCAGCCGCGCCAGGGACGCGCCGAGACTTACAATATTCCGTTGGGCACCTATGCCCACCTGTCCGGGCCACGGTGAGTGGACGAGCCCGTTGACCAGACTGATGGCGTCTCGGACTTCTTGTCGTACATTGTGTCCCGCGCTGTCGCGGTCGGTGATGCGGGCTGCGGTGATTTTTCCTGGATTCAACCTTGCCCTCCGGATGCCGCTGTTTGCAACGCAAGCCCGGGCGTGGAAGTAGGTTTGCTCGGCGGTGGTGACCCAGAGTGCGAGCTTGGCCGGGGATCGGCGGTAGTGCCGATACAGGTGTGCGCTGATGAGACCGCGTTCGGCAGGTGCACAGCGGCTGATCACCTCCACGAATGACAGTACGTTCACATGGTCCAGAGCGTCGGCGACGGCAAGGGCCATGGGGAAGGTCTTGGCACCGGTCTGGCCCCTGAAAGCTGTCGCGAGGAGCTGTTGTGCTTCCGCTGAGACGGTGACGGGCGTCTCGTGGACAATCTCGTTGACGGCGATGCGGCGAACCGGTGAGGAAGGGGCACCGGAGGTGAGCCCCACGACCGGTGCACGGAGGCCGTGCAACGCCTTGTGGAAGCGGAAAATGTGCCTGTGCCCCTTGTGACGGGCGGTGTAGGAGGCGTGGATCTGCCCGTTCTGCGGTGCGGGTGCAGCAGTAGGAGTCGGCTTGTAACTCTCGCCTTTCAACCACTCCAAGGCCTGTACGCCGCTGGTGAAATACGACACCGGGTAGGAAGGATCATGGACCGCCCGGAAGAACTGCGCGATCGTCCGCTCAACAGGCGAAGTACCCACGAGAGCCATGCGTGTGGCAGGAACGCGGCGCGCGAAGTTAGTCAACGCACGTGAATTGACTGACCTCATTCCGTGCATGTCCACCAGGATGGGCTTGGGCTGATTGCTGCTCACCTTCTCGACTTGCTCTATCGCCTCGAGCGCGTCCACTTCCCGGATCACGGCGTCGGCCGGCCACCGGACAAAAACGACGTCGTCCCGGAACAATTCGACTTCAGGACAGCACCTAGCTTCGGGAAGGCGCAATCGTTCACTGCTTGCCCGCGAGACGGGTAGGGATGGAGCGGGCATTTCTTGGCCTTCTGTCAGCGTTTGGTAAAGGTTTCCTCAAGAACGTTGCAAAGCATAATCCCTATATCGTGAATACTGCAAAGTTCAACTAATCAGCTTTCTTAGTAAAATCCGGTCAGTACCCTTGTAAATTCGGCCGGTATAAAAATTCCCCCAGATGAAAGACGTGCTGAGGACGGCTTTTTCCTGAACGCTCGGACCAGGCAATCGTGTTGCCCCTCCCTGCACCGGCCTACCCGGCCGGCGGCCGATCCGGCGCCTTGCTCCCCGCGGGTCCGGCCCTCACAGAAGGCAACAAGTTGGAAACCGATACTACGATGCACGCAAAGATCTAGCTGAAGGATGGCAGCAGCTACACCAGAACCTGCTGGGCACGCGCACTTCAGCAGCCCATCCGCTGGGCGGGGTCGCGTTGCGCAGCTTACGCAGGAAAAAGCCCGGACCGATGACGGTCCGGGCTTTTGTGCTTCCTCTCAGCCGCAGTCGCCGCCGCCTCCGGCATCTCCTCCATAGGCAGTGGCTCCAGAGGCTCCCGTGCTGGCTGCATCCGTACTCGCGTAAGCCCGGCCACTCTTTATTGATCGGCGATCAGCGCGGGCGCCGAAAACCACCCAGGCAATGCACGCCACACAAAGGATGGCAATGATGATGGCGAATTCCATGCCTGTCTCCTGTCGTTGAGTTCAGGGTAGGGGCGGAATGAATTGCGGGCAACAGTTTCGGAGGTTTCTTTGCCGGACGAAGGTTTCGAAAAGCTGCGCACACAGGGAAATCAGCACAGACTAACGCCCCCGCGGCGAGGCCGCTCAATTGGCCGAACTTATGCGAGCCGAAGATACCGTCCGTCCGGAGCATCAACAATCCGAGGAGCCAGTTCCGATAACAGCACATACGTGGTCCGTTACAGCGCAGTGTCACGCCCTGAATAACCGTTTGGGCGAAAGCATTTCCGTCGCAGACAGGGGTGGCGGGGTCGCCGGACCCTCGCAGCTGAGGAAAACAAAACCGTCCCCGACTACGCCCCAAGACCTTTTGACTCGGTTACGGCATCACGTCCCCGCTGTTGGGGCCCAGTGTCTGCCCGGTGTAGAGGTCTCCACCGGGCGAGGAGGCCAGCAGCAGGGCAGTCGGTGCTACCTCGTGGGCCTGCCCGAAGCGGCCGATGGGAAGCTCCGCCTGTTTGGCAGCCTTCCACTCGTCGGAGAGTCCCTCGATTAAGGGAGTGAAAATGGGCCCCGGGGCGATCGCATTGACCAGGATGTGGTGCCCGGCCAACTCCAATGCCATGGCTTTGGTCATGCCGATCACGCCCGCCTTGGCGGCCACGTAGTGGGTCAGGCCGACCCCGCCCTTGAGTCCGAGCTGCGAGGCGATGTTGATGATCCGGCCTCCGCCGCGCTTCACCATGTGGGGGGCGGCCCAGCGCGCAGCCAGGAACACGCCTTTGAGGTCCACGGCGATGGTCTTGTCGAACGTCGCTTCGGTCATTTCCAGCAGCGGTGTCTCGTCGAGAATGCCGGCGGCGCTGACCAGGATGTCGATGCCGCCGAACGTGGCAGCCACGTCGTCCATCACCCGCCGGACGGCTTCGCCGTCGGTGACGTCCACGCCGAAGGCCGCGGTGCGGCGGCCGAAGGTGCCGGCTTCGTCCGCTACGGCCGCGGCGCTTTGTTCGTCCCGGTCCAGCAGCGCCACGTCTGCACCCTCTTGGGCGAAGAGCAGAGCGATGGCCGCACCGATGCCACCGCCGCCGCCGGAAATGACGGCGAGCTTGTCTGCGAGCTGTTCTCCCATCTCAACTCCTGTCCGATTCAACTGGGCCAGCGGACGGTCAGCCCGCCGTCGACAATGAGCTGTTGCCCGGTGATGTAGGCCGAGTCCTCGCTGGTGAGGAAGCGGATGGCGCGGGCGGCCTCGTCGACGTTGCCTACCCGGCCCCACGGGATGATGGATCCGGCTGCGTCGAGGCCCTCCCGGCCCAGCGAGTTCACCGCGTCCAGGGACTGCGGGCTCTCGATAAGTCCGGGGATAATAGCGTTGACCCGGATTCGGCGCGGCGCCAGCTCCACAGCCAGAGACCGGCACAGGCCGAGCAAACCGGACTTGGCGGCGGCGTAGTGGCTGTGTTCTTCCCAACCGTAGACGCCGCCGGCGATCGAGGACGTGGCAACCATCGCGCCGCCGCGGTCCATCCGCATGCTGCAGGAACGGAAGACGCGCAGGACGCCGGAGAGGTCGACCGCCATCATGTCGTCCCACGCCTCGTCGGTCATGTCGGCCAGAGCCGCCCGGCGCAGAATACCGGCCGCGGCCACCGAGATATCCAGTCGGCCGAACTCGTCCAGCGCCGCTTGCGCGAGCTTCTCCGTGTCCTCGAATTGGCGCACGTCCATGGGGACTGCGACGCAGCGTCCGTCAGCGTCCTCCACGGCACGGACCGTATCGGTCGCGTCGTGGGGGTCCGAGGGGAGGTAGCCGATCACACTGTGGGCGCCGGCCCGGGCGTAGGCTACGGCCAGCGCCCGTCCGATCCCGCTGCCGCCTCCGGAGATAACCGCGACCCTTCCCTCGAGCCCGTCGTCGCGGATCATGCGGCCACCATCCTTCTGCCGTCCTTAGTGTCGGGGGAGGTCATGCGATCACCGTAGTCCTCTGATGGGCATCGTGGATGGTGTGCGTGCCGGCCATGCACAGTGCCGACACGAACAGTCCGCCGGTGCCGGTGATGATCGCCGCCCAGCCGGTATCGACTCCGGCGGTGAGCAGGATGGACAGCAGGCCGGAGCCGGCGATGCCGCCAACTGGCGCCATCACGTGGGCCACGTTGGTGCCCATGCCGCGCACGTGGGCGGGGAAGGACTCGCCCATGTAGAACAGCAGCGCCGCGTAGGGGCCGGTGAGGAAGAAGAGGGTCAGCGCGTACAGCGGGATGATGATGGCCGGGTTGCCCGGGCCCAGCAGCATGATCAGGCTGACGATGCCGCCCGCCAACCAGCCGAAGACGACGGTGCGCTTCCGGGTGATTTTGTCGCCGAGCCAGCCGTGGAAGACGTAGCCTACAAAGCCCACTGCGTTGGCCAGGACCAGAATGATCAGGGCGTTGTCGAAGGAAACCCCCTTGGCATTGACCAGGACGGTGGTGCCCAAGACTGAGAAGGTCATGATGGCGAGCCAGTTGAAGAACCATGACAGGGCCAGGAGGATGGTGTGCCAGCGCAGCTCGGGGGTGAAGACATCCTTCACACCGGTGGCATGGTGGGCTGCCTCCTCGAGGTCGTGTTCGTCTGCCAACCGATGGGCACCGTCGACGTCGCCGCTGGCACGGCGGCGTTTAACCTCCTGCATGGCGGCAAAGGTGGGCGATTCGGGCAGCCGCAAGGCCAGGGCCACCACGATCAGGGACAGGACGGCGGCCACCAGGAAGGTCCAGCGCCAGCCGATGATCGGCAGCAGCAGCGCCGAGAGACCCGCAGAAATAAGGGCCCCGACCGGCCAGCCGCCCTGTACCAGGGAGTACATCAGGCCTCGGCTTTTGGCCTCCTTGTAGATCTCGTTGAGGTAGACCGCGTTGACGACTTCCTCGGACATGGAAAACCCGGTGAAGGAGCGGATGATGACAAGGCTGACGGCGCCGGCTGCGAGGCCTGTCAGGCCGGAAGCCACGGCCCCGCCGAGCATGAGGATGATGAGGGCTCGTTTGCGGCCCATCCGGTCGAGAATGCTGCCCACGAGCAGGGAGATGATGAAAACACCGATCGTGGCGAAGGTGTTGACGGCGGTGGATTGAGCGGTCGTCCAGCCGAACTCCGCAGCGATGACCGGCAGCAGGGTGCCGAACAGTGTGTAGTCGTAGACCGAGGCGACCCAGGCGATAAAGCAGACGACCGAGACCTGCGTGATCGTCGTTTTGGTGATCTTGACATTCCACGGCTCAACGGAGCGGCCGCGGGGGGAACGAAGAGATGACATGGCAGTTGCTTTCCTTGACGCCAGGACTCTCAGGAGTCCTGGCGGGGGTGGCGGGCGGCGAAGTCCCGCGCGAGGTTTTCCATGAAGGCGAACTCAACGCCGTCATGCTGTTGGATGTGGTCGAACAGCCGCTCGAGCATGAGCAGGTTTTGCGGCTTGCCTGAGACATCGGGATGGATGGTGATGGGGAAGACGGCGTAGTCCATCTCGCGGTACACCCAGTCAAACTGGTCTTTCCAGAGTTGCTCGATGTCCCAGGGGCTGACGAAGCCGTGGCTGTTGGGGCTGGACTTGATGAACATCATCGGAGGCAGGTCATCGAGATACCAGGAAGCCGGCACTTCAATGAGATCGGTCTCCTGGCCGCGCACCAGCGGCTTCATCCATTCCCGGGCCGACTCGGCTTCATAGTCGATTTTGGTCCAGCTGTCCCCAACCCGCACGTAGTACGGGATGAAGTCGTTGTGCATTAACGAGTGGTCATAGAGGAACCCGCGCTCGAGCAGGATCTCATTGGTCACCGGAGAGAACTCCCACCAGGGAGCCACATAGCCAACTGGCTTGCGCCCGGAACGCTGCTCGATAAGGTCGCTACAGTAGTCAAGAACCTCGGTCTCCTGCTTCCGGGTCATGGCGATGGGATTTTCGTGGCTATAGCCATGCACCCCGATCTCGTGCCCGGCAGCAACGACGGCGTCGAACTGCTCCGGAAACGTTTCCACGGAGTGGCCCGGCCAGAACCAGGTCACGGGCATCTGACGGCGCTGGGCGAGCTGAAGCAGCCGGGGCACGCCGACCTCGCCGGCGAAGAGCCCGCGGGAGATGT
>NZ_JBNHHB010000136.1:0-14106 GCF_059091905.1 Arthrobacter sp. Dra40 | reverse complement strand
GGCCTCCTGTGGGCACCCTCGCACCTGTGGGACGCGGAGCAGAGGATGGATGGCGGTAGGATTAACCGACGCTTTGTGAAGGAAAGGACCTGCTCTGTGGGATTGCTCGAGACCATTCGCGAGCCGCGCGACCTGCGCCGGATCGACATGGTCCAGTTGCGGGACCTGGCCCAGGAAATCCGCCAGTTCCTGATCACGAACGTCGCACAGACCGGCGGACATCTTGGCCCGAACCTTGGAGTCGTCGAGCTGACGCTGGGCATCCACCGCGTGTTCGACTCCCCGCGGGACAGCATTGTCTTTGACACCGGCCACCAGTCTTACGTCCACAAACTGGTCACCGGCCGGCAGGAGTTCGGCACGCTGCGGCAGCAGGGCGGCCTGGCCGGCTACCCGGACCGCAGCGAATCGGTCCACGACATCGTGGAAAGCTCGCACGCGTCGTCGTCCTTGTCCTGGGCAGACGGAATATCCCGCGCCCGGCAGCTGACCGGCGAGGGCGACCGCTACGTCGTTGTGATGGTGGGCGACGGCGCCCTCACCGGGGGCATGGCGTGGGAAGCAGTGAACAACATCGCCGCAGACCGCGACCGGCGCGTGGTGATCGTCGTCAACGACAACGGGCGCTCCTACGCCCCGACCATCGGCGGGCTGGCCGATCAGCTGGCCGCGTTGCGCCGGACCACCATCGACAAGGTCCGCACCCACCGTGCTTACGAGGGCACCCTGGACTGGTGGAAGCAGAAGCTGCAGTCGGGCGGACCGCTGGGCCAGTTTGCCTACCGGAGCCTGCACGCCACCAAGAAGGGCATCAAGGACTGGTGGGCGCCCCAGGGGCTGTTCGAAGACCTCGGCATGAAGTACATCGGCCCCATTGACGGGCACGACTTGGAAGCCGTCGAGGCCGCGCTGACGCAGGCCAGGAACTACCGCGGCCCCGTGATTGTCCACACGATGACGGAGAAGGGCCGCGGTTATGCCCCGGCCCGCGCCCATGAGGCGGACCAGTTCCACGCGGTGGGAGTCATCGATCCGGAGACGGGCGAACCGGTCGAGTCCGGCGGCCGGCAGTCCTGGACCTCGGTTTTTGCGGACGAAATCGCCGACATCGCGGACGAACGCCAGGACATCGTCGGCATCACCGGAGCCATGCTGATCCCGGTGGGCCTGCAGAAATTTGCCGCCAAGCACCCGGACCGGGTGGTCGACGTCGGCATCGCGGAACAGCACGCGCTGGCCAGCGCCGCCGGCATGGCATACGGCGGGCTCCACCCGGTGGTGGCCCTCTACGCCACCTTCCTGAACCGTGCCTTCGACCAGTTGCTGATGGACGTGGCGCTGCATAAAGCGGGCGTCACCGTGGTGCTGGACCGCGCCGGGGTCACCGGGCCGGACGGGCCCAGCCACCACGGCATGTGGGACATGTCGCTGCTGCAGATAGTCCCGGGATTGCATCTGGCTGCCCCGCGCGACGCCACCCGGTTGAAGGAAGAGCTGCGGGAGGCGGTGGCCGTCAAGGACGCCCCCACCGTGGTCCGTTTTTCCAAGGGATCGGTGGGGCCGGAAGTCGAGGCCATCGAGCGCCTCCAGGACGGCGTTGATGTTTTGACCCGCCGGCCGTCGGGCTCGACCGAGAACGATGTGCTGATCGTCAGCGTGGGGGCCATGAGCGAACTCTCGCTGGACGTCTCCGCCCGCCTCGGCGCGCAGGGCATCAGCTCCACCGTCGTGGACCCGCGGTGGGTCCTGCCGGTGGCGCGGTCCATCATCGGTCTCGCGGCCCGGCACCGCATCGTCGTCGTGATCGAAGACGGCGTGCGCGCCGGCGGCGTCGGTTCCCGGATCCGGCAGGAGATGCGTGCCGCCGGCGTGGACACGGCGCTGAACGAGGTCGGCCTGCCGGTGGAGTTCCTCGCCCACGGCACCCGCGCCGAGGTTTTGGAGCGCGTGGGCCTCACCGCCCAGCAGGTGGCGCAGGACACCGTGGCGCAGGTGCTCGGCACCAAGGTCCCGTTTGCGCGCCCGCTGCCGGGCCAGGAGCTGCCCACCGGCCAGACTCCCAAAATCCAGTGACCGGCCGCATTCCCGCTGCCGCCCGGCCGGGCGACATGGTGGTGTTCCGCAACTGGAAGTACGACGGCGGCGCCCACTGGCTGGTGCCCGGCACCTATCTGGGCGCGGACAGTTTCGGTGACTGGATCTTCCAGCCTGCCGGCTCCCTGGTGGCCCGGCCCGGAGTAGCCTTCTTTGCCGCTTCCGACGCCGTGCAGTTCCTGCCGGCCGAGGGCGACTATGTGGCGACGTTCTACGACGACACGTATCCCGATGACTTCCGCATCTACATCGACCTGGCCACCGGCATCCGGGTGGATCCGCTGCGTCCGGCGGGCTGGGAAGTCCAGCTCACGGACATGGACCTTGATGTAGTCCGCACCGCCTCCGGCCGTGTGTACATCGACGACGAGGACGAGTTCGCCGTGCACCGTGTGACGATGGACTATCCGGCCGCACTGGCCGAACGAATGCAGGCCAGCTGCCGGGCGCTGTACGGGCACGTGGTGGCCCAGGCGGCGCCGTTCGACGGCACGGCCCTGACGTGGTTGAACAAAGGACGGACATGAGTTTCCTTCGGGTCTACAAGAAGAACGACGACGGCGGGCTGGTCTTCCGCGAGGCATGGTTCGACGAAGACTACGGCCAGTTCGTGGTCAACCACGGCACGGTTGGCCACCAGAGCTCCACGCAGGAGAGCCGGGACGTGGACGCCGGGGCCGCCGAGTCGCTGATGGATGCCTTTGCCGCCCAGTGCGCAGAAGACGGCTATACGGAGCTCGCCCCGGGGGAGCAGCACTGGGTGATCGCCCAGTATGCGCTGAAGACCGCCGGCGGCAGCGACCGCGACCGTTACCTGGAGGACAAGGCAAAACGGACGATCACCGAATACTTCGCCTGGCGGGGCCTCGGCACCGTGGAGAAGACCGAGTTCGGCCCGCACAAGCTCAACATCTACGTCCTGGCGCCGGACGCGTCCAAGGCGGTGGCCGGTTTGAAAGTCTGCCTCCGCGAAGCCAAACTCGACTACACGAAGCTGAGCATCGGCGTCGCGCCCCACGGGGACCTCGACGCCGTGAAACAAAAGCATCCGTTGCCCGCGAAGGCCGCCTTCAGCCTGTAAAGCACCAAGCTGTGCGCAGGGGGTGCTAGCCGCCCCCGGGCAGGTCCAGGCCGGCGGCGCCGGCGGCCGCACGGTATGCGGCAGCCAGGGTAGCCACGTTGTGGTGGGCGTTAAGGCCGCTGGGATTCGGCACTACCCAGAGTTCAGCCCCGCCGAGCGTCTCCGGCTGCCGGCCCAGCCGTGCCTTCGGCCGTTCGAATCCCACCCGGTAGGCGGTCACTCCGGCCACTGCCACCACCCGGGCCCCCAGGGCTTCGACTCGGAGGGCCAGGAGCCGGGCTCCGGCGCGCAGCTCCTCGGCGTCCAGCTCGTCGGCCCTGGCAGTCGCGCGCGGAACAATGTTGGTGATGCCGACTCCGCGGGCTACGAGATGGGTGCGGTCGCGCTCCGTCATGCCGTCTCCGGCCCGGATCAGGTACTCGGTGATGCCGGCAGCGGCCAGCGCCGGATAGAACCGGTTGCCGGGCCGGGCGAAATGCGAGCCGGTGGCAGCGGACCACAGCCCCGGGTTGATGCCGACAAACAACAGGCGCACTCCCGGCCCCACGAGATCGGGGACGAGCGCGTCCTGGTAGCTGAGCAGTTCAGCGCGGGAGAAGGCCACAGCTCAACTCCTTCCTTGAGCCGGCCGTCCCGTCCGGGGTGCCGGAAAAGCCACAGGCACGGCGCCCCCGGACGGGAAGGGCACCGTGCCTGCATTGCCGCCCCGCTCCGGCGGGGTCAGGTGAATCAGTCGGTGCCGGCGTCGAACGCTGCCCGGTCCAGCGCCTCGTCGGCTGCGCGGTCGGCGGCGTCGAGCATGGCGGTGTCGGCGATTTCGGTGGCGCCGCCTGCTTCCAGTGCCCCCACGAGCTCGGCGGTCGGACCGCCCACCAGGCCCTGGGCAGCGTACTGCTCCAGGCGGGCGCGGGAGTCGGCAATGTCCAGGTTGCGCATGGTGAGCTGGCCAATGCGGTCCAGCGGCCCGAAGGCCGCGTCGCCCACCCGCTCCATGGACAGCTTGTCCGGATGGTAGCTCAACGCGGGCCCGGCGGTGTCAAGGATGGTGTAGTCCTCGCCCCGGCGCAGGCGCAGGGTGACCTCACCGGTGACCGCCGAACCGACCCACTTCTGCAGCGACTCGCGCAGCATGAGCGACTGCGGGTCCAGCCAGCGCCCCTCGTACATCAGGCGGCCCAGGCGGCGGCCTTCGGCGTGGTAGCTGGCCACGGTGTCTTCGTTGTGGATGGCGTTGAGCAGACGCTCGTAGGCGATGTGCAGCAGGGCCATGCCCGGGGCTTCATAGATGCCGCGTGACTTGGCTTCGATGATGCGGTTTTCGATCTGGTCGGACATGCCCAGTCCGTGGCGCCCGCCGATGGCGTTGGCTTCCTGCACCAGGGCGACGGCGTCGGCGAACTCGGCGCCGTTTATGGCCACGGGGCGGCCTGCTTCAAAGCGAATTGTCACGTCTTCGGGGGCAATCTCCACGTCGTCGCGCCAGAAGGCCACGCCCATGATCGGCTCCACGGCCTCCAGGCTGGTGCCCAGGTGCTCCAGTGTCTTGGCCTCGTGGGTGGCACCCCAGATGTTGGCGTCGGTGCTGTAGGCCTTTTCGGCCGAGTCGCGGTACGGGAAGTTGTGTGCCGTCAGCCATTCGGACATTTCCTGGCGGCCGCCCAGTTCCGAGACGAAGCGCGGATCGAGCCACGGCTTGTAGATGCGCAGCCGCGGGTGGGCCAGCAGTCCGTACCGGTAGAAACGCTCGATGTCGTTGCCCTTGTAGGTGGAGCCGTCGCCCCAGATGTCCACGCCGTCTTCGCGCATGGCCCGTACCAGCAGTGTGCCGGTCACGGCGCGGCCCAGCGGGGTGGTGTTGAAGTAGGAGCGTCCGCCGCTGCGGATATGGAAGGCGCCGCAGGCCAGCGCGGCCAGGCCTTCCTCCACGAGTGCCGGCTTGCAGTCCACCAGGCGGGAGATGTCCGCGCCGTACTCGGTGGCGCGGCCGGGCACTGCGTCAATGTCCGGCTCGTCGTACTGGCCGAGGTCAGCCGTGTACGTGCAGGGCACGGCGCCGCCGTCGCGCATCCACGCAACCGCAACGGACGTGTCGAGTCCACCAGAGAAGGCGATGCCGACGCGTTCGCCGACGGGAAGGGAAGTCAGAACTTTGGCCATGGTTTCGATCATATGTGCAGCGGTGCCGAAAGACAGAAGCGGCACCGCCACGACCGCCTACGTGACGTGGGCGAAGCTACTGCGGGCCCTGTGTGCGGGCTGGGAGCCGGGATAGGATGCGAGGCGGGCCGCAAATCTCTAGCGACGAAGGATGTAGCGATGGAATACCGACGCCTTGGAAAATCCGGTCTCACCGTCTCCACGGTGGGGCTCGGCTGCAACAACCTGGGCCGGTCCAACACGCCAACGGAAACGCAGGAAGGCACCGACGCGGTGGTGCATGCCGCACTCGACGCCGGGGTGACCCTTTTCGATGTTGCCGACACCTACGGGAAGACTCCGGGACTGAGCGAGGAGTTTCTGGGCAGGGCACTGGGATCACGGCGCGGTGACGTGGTGGTTGCCACGAAGTTCGGCATGGACATGCGCGGAGTGAACGGTGAAGACTTTGGTGCCCGCGGTTCGCGCCGCTACATCATCAAGGCAGCCGAGGCATCGCTGCGCCGGCTGGGCACCGACTGGATTGACCTTTACCAGTTCCACACGCCTGACCCGTTGACTCCTATCGAAGAGACACTGTCCGCCCTGGACGACCTGGTCCGCGCCGGCAAAGTCCGCTACATCGGCCACTCCAACCGGGCCGGCTGGCAGATTGCCGAAGCGGAATTCACGGCCCGCATGGGCGGCTACACCCCGTTCATCTCCAGCCAAAGCCATTACAACCTGCTGGACCGGCGGGCGGAACTGGAAGTGACGCCTGCGGCCGAAGCCTACGGGCTGGGTGTGCTCCCGTACTTCCCGCTGGCCAATGGGCTGCTCACCGGCAAGTACAAGGACGGCGAAGCACCCGAAGGCAGCCGCCTGACCCACTCGCGCACCAACATGCTCAAGGACGCGGACTGGGAGCAGCTCGGCGCCTTCTCCCGCTTTGCCGCCGATCGCGGACTGAAGGAGATCGAGGTGGCGTTTTCCTGGCTTGCTTCCCGTCCTGCGGTCGCATCGGTCATCGCCGGAGCCACCAAGCCCGGGCAGATTCGGCAAAACGCCGAGTCCATCGTCTGGCAGCCCACAGGCGCCGATTTGGTGGAGCTGGAGGATATCTTCCCGGCAGTGCCGAAAGCGGCGTTGTTCTGAGAGCCCCGACGCCGTTACGCGGCGAACCTATGGAACGCTGGGAAGGCTTTTATGTCGACGGCGCCAAACAGGGCTGTCTGGGCCGGTGGTGGGCGGAGGGTGTCCTCACCGCACGCATTGCGATCGGGAGCGGCGTGGAAGGGTACCGGGCAGAATCAGTCATCCGGTTCGAGCCCGGGACGCGGCAATGGGACTCATCCTGCTACCGGCAGCAGCCGGGGCTGTCCGAGGCCTCGGCACGCCGTGGGGATTTCGGGCTGCCCGTGAACAGTTTGCCCAGCTACGCGGAATTCCTCCTGCTGCAGGACATGCTCGTATCCGGGGATAATGATTTGAAAGAGTATGCGTGAAAATCTGGGATCAAGTTTGATCACCTCTTGATGCGGCGTTGCTGCGAATGACGCTACCCTCGCCGACGCCTGGGCCTCTCAAAACAACGATCCATTTCAGAGCCCCCGGGCCTATCAATCGGGCCTGTTCCCCTGCAGTCCCTTCGGCGTTGACTACATCGATAAGTCCGAGGTCCTGACACCGGACTACATCAACAAAATTGACGACTGGAACTTCAAAGTGACCGATCCTGGCCTTTGCCATGACCGGCACGAATACGGCGGAGACGATTTCCCGATCATGTCGGGATCGGACATGCGGGACACGCCTGCAGTACCGTCGCCGAGACCGCAACGTCTCCCGTCGGCCCAGACGCTTTGGACTGGGCCGGACACCGAAGCGATCAACGGCGTCATCGAAACGACCCGGACCATCGCCCGGGATTCCGGATCCCACGCGGCCCTCGGGGGCCTTGGCTGATCACCGATGCTTTAGGGGCTATGGCTGGCCGGGGAGGATGGAGACTTTCACCGAGTTGCCGGCGGTGTCGGCGACCAGGTCCAGCGCTGCCTGGAAGTCCTTGAGCGGGAACTGGTCGGTGCAGATTTCGTCCATCGGCAGGATGCCGGATTCGAGCATCTTGATGGCCGCCGGCCAGCAGAAAGGGCCCAGGTGGGCGCCGAGCACGTCCAGTTCCTTGTCGTCGCTGATGATCGACCAGTCCACCGTGGCATCGGAGCCGAAGACCGAGTACTCCACGTAGGTGCCCAGCTTGCGCAGCATGTTAAGGCCCTGGCCCACGGCCGAGGGATGCCCGGTCCCTTCGATGTACACGTCGGCGCCGTAGCCCTCGGTCATGGCCTTCACCAGCTGGACCGCATCCTCCCGGCCCACATTAATGGTGATATCGGCGCCACATTTGCGGGCCAGCGCCAGCTTGTCGTCGGACATGTCCAGCGCCACCACGGTGAGCGGGTTCTTGGCCTTCGCGCCGGCCACCATGCCCAGACCGATCGGCCCGCAGCCGGCGATGACGACGACGTCGTTGAACGTGATCTTCGCGCGTTCGACGGCGTGCAGGGAGCACGAGAGCGGTTCGACGAACGCGGCGTGGTGCGCCGGAAGCTCCTTGGAGATCCGGTGCGCGCGCGCGATCTTGGGCACTACGAGGTAGTCGGCCATGCCGCCGTGGAAATTCCGGAAGCCGAACATATCATGCGGTCCGCACATCCAGTACTCGCCGCGGACGCAGTAGCGGCAGACCCCGCAGGGGACGATCTGCTCGCAGGTGACCCGGTCCCCCACGGCGACGCCGTGGTGGGCGGTCGCCTCCTCGTCGGCCTGGATGATGGTGCCGACGAATTCGTGTCCCGGCGTGATTTCGCGCTGCGCCCAGGCCGGGCGGTTCTCGTCGCCCCAGAACTTGGCGGCGCCGTGGTAGCACTTCAGGTCACTGGCGCAGACGCCGACGGCCTCGACTTTCATCAGCATTTCGCCCGGACCGGGCGTGGGCACGGGCACCTTTTCAAGAGTGTAGTTTTCCGGGCCGTGGCAGATCACGGCGTCCATCGTCGTCGGCAATTCTGCCGCGGCAGTGGTCTCGGTGGCTGGGGGGGTGGACATGGGTCCTCCTCGAGATGGGGGTGTGACTCCGGTTACAAATCTAGTCGCGTACGGCTTTCAGGCAACGCCAGATCCGCTCCAAGTCAGTCCGTTGACAGTGGGTTAGGTCACAGTTACATTGTATTTGTAACACGAAAAGTCCACAAAATAACAGATTTCTGTACCGACGGGCGATCACGAGATTCCCTTTGTCGGCGGTTTGCTGTCCGCAAGAATCCTTTGGACTGGAGCGTGAATCCATATGCGCGCAATTGTTTTCGAAGCCCCGGGGGAGCTGGCGCTCCGCGACGTCAAGGACCCGAGCCCTGGTCCCCGCGAGGTGGTCATCGAGGTGGCCGCCGTCGGGATCTGCGGCACCGACACGCACGTCCTCGACGGTGAGTTCGAGGGGACCGTGTTTCCGCTCATTCCCGGCCATGAGGCCTCCGGCGTCGTCGTCGAGGCCGGCAGCGAGGTGACCGGCGTTGCGGCGGGGGACCACGTGGTGGTCAACCCCAGCACCACCTGCGGGGAGTGCGAGTTCTGCCTGAGCGGCAAGGGCAACCTGTGCCGGCGGTGGAACGGGCTCGGGGTGGTGGCCAGCGACGGCGCGGCCGCCCATTGCCTGAAGGCCCCGGTGAGCAACGTCTTCCGGCTACGCCCGGAGACGGACTTGTACCAAGCGGCCTTGATCGAGCCGCTGGCCTGCGCCATCCGCGGCTACGACCTGTTGCCGCGGAAGATGGGCGAGCACTACCTGGTCTACGGCGCCGGGACCATGGGCCTGCTGATGGCCCAGCTGGCCCCGCGGGCCGGCGCCGCGAGCGTCACCATCGTCGACCTCAGCAGCGGCCGCCGGGAAGCGGCCGGCGACGTCGGAATCGGCCAGGTGTATGCCAGCCCGGACGAGGCGGAACGCAACCAGTGGGACGTCGTCATCGACTGCACGGGCGTCATAAAGGCGATCGAGGACGGTCTGCCGCGGGTGAAGGCCGGCGGCACCTTCCAGCACTTCGGGGTCGCGCCGGCGGAGGCGAAGGCCGGCTATTCCCCGTTCCGGGTGTACCGCGACGAACTGAACATTGTCGGCACCATGGCGGTGCTGAACACCTTCGGCCGAGCGGTGGAAATGTTCGAGGCCGGCGCCATCGAGAGCGTGCCGATGATCAGCCACTCCTTTACCCTGGACGACTACTCCACTGCGCTCGAGATGTTCCGCGCGGGATCCGGGCGCAAGCTGCAGATCCGACCCAATGACATTGAATCCAAGGTCCTGAGATGAGCAAACAGCTGAGCACACCCAAGCGCACCGCTTTCAAACCGGCCCGGCTGATCACCGCGGGCATAGTGCTGGTGATCCTGATCCTAATGTTCTTCAGCACCAAAATCCTCACAGGGAAGGAGGCCGCCGAAGCAGTCCCTGGCACCTTCAGCCCGGAGTCCTTCGCGCAGCAAAAGTTCGGTTCCGAGATCGCCCCGGACATCATGAGCCGGGCGACGGACCTGGCGACGGTGGCCAAGGCGATCCAGGCGGATCCGGCCGCGGCGGCCAAGGAGTATGGCGTCGTCTCCGGATCCTCTCCGGCGGTCTACTCCGTCAAGCTGACCGGGACGGCCGCCGCCCCCGATGCGAACGGGCAGATGCCGGTCACGGTGGAAAACATGCCCGCGGACGTCAAGGTCCTGGTGCAGATGGGCCCCGCGATCAACGGCACAGCGGTGCGCGATGCGACCGGGAAGGTGCAATTTTCACAGTTCAAGAACCAAATCGACTACCAGAACGTGGGCGCTGAATTGAACAAGCAGGTCAAGAACACCGTTCTGGCCAAGGTGGACAAAAAGGCCTTGGACGGCAAGAAGGTCTTCGTGGTCGGCGCCTTTACCCTGATCAACCCGGCCGCGTACATCATCACGCCGGTGCAGGTCGAGGTGACGCCATGACCAGCCCGACCCAGGCCAGCCCGGCGCAGGCCAACGTCATCCTCCGGGCCGAGAACGTCACCAAGCGCTACGGCGGGACCCAGGCGCTCAAGGGCGTGGATTTCGAGGTCATCGAGGGCCAGGTCACCTCACTGTTCGGCGAGAACGGGGCCGGCAAATCCACCCTGATGAAGATCCTCTCGGGGATCGAGCAGCCTACCTCGGGCAGTCTGGAACTGCGCGGTGAACCGGTGGCCTTCTCCTCCACGGTCGAGGCCCGGGACCGCGGTCTTTCGATCATCCACCAGGAACTGAGCCTGAGCCCGAACCTCAGTGTGCGGGACAACATCTTCATGGGCCGGGAAATCACCGGCCGGGCCGGAACCGTCGACTACGCCGCCGAACGCAAAATCGCCAAGGAGCTGATGGAGCGGCTCGAGGAACCGATCGATCCGGACACGCTGGTGGCGGACCTGCGCCTGGGCCAGCAGCAGATCGTCGAAATCGCGCGGGCGCTCTCGGTTGATGCGCGCATCCTGATCATGGATGAACCCACCTCCGCGCTCAGCGCCACCGAGGTGGAGGTCCTGTTCAAGGTGATCAGGGACCTCACGGCCGCAGGGGTGTCGATCGTCTACATTTCCCACCATCTGGAGGAAGCGATTGCAATCTCTGACCACGCCGTGGTCCTGCGCGACGGGGCGATCGTGGCGAAAGCGGAAATAGCCGACGTGGACCTGGACTGGATTGTGGGCAACATGGTCGGCCGCGGCTTCGACCTGGGCAGCCCGCCCACCGGCATCAACTTCGGCGAGGCGGCCCTTCAGGTCGAGGCGGCCATGGTGGCGGACCCCACCAACCCTGAACGGCTCTCCGTCAACGGCGTCTCCCTCTCGGTGCGCGCCGGCGAAATCGTCTGCATCTACGGGCTCATGGGAGCCGGCCGTACCGAACTGCTCGAGGCGCTGGCGGGACGGATCCCTCTGGTCGCCGGCACCGTTAGGGTCCGGGGGCGCGACGTCGCGGGGCTGACCATCGGCGAACGCATCGGCCTCGGCCTCGGGCTGGTTCCCGAGGACAGGCAGCGGGACGGGTTGGTGCAGACCATGTCCGTGGGCCGGAACCTGTCGCTGGCCAGCCTCGGGACGTTCCTGAAGGGCATCATCCTGTCCCGGCCCACCGAGAACAAGCTCATCGCGCAGTCCATCCGCGATGTGCGGGTCAAGACCGCCGGCCCCTCGGCCGGCATCGGATCCCTCAGCGGAGGCAACCAGCAAAAGGTGGTCATCGGGAAGATGCTGGCGACCAACCCCAAGGTCATCCTGCTGGATGAACCCAGCCGCGGGATCGACGTCGGCGCCAAGGCCGAGGTCTTCGGGCTGCTCACCGAACTGGCCGAGAAGGGGCTGGCCGTCCTCTACTCGACGTCGGAGGTCGGCGAGTGCCTCAGCATCGCCAACCGGGTCATAGTCCTGAGCAAGGGCCGGATCTCCGCGGAATTCGACGCGGCGCAGACCACCAAAGAGCAGATCATGGCAGCTTCGGGCGAATCCGCCATCGCAGCATAGACGAACGGAAACTGGAAATGAGCCAATCACAGACAGCGGCCGGAACAGGGCGGACCGGGCGGTTCTCCGGCGGTCTTGATCTTCCCAAGATCCTCCTGGAGGGCCGCGCGTTCATCGCCCTGATCGTCATCATCGTCATCTTCTCCTTCCTGTCCCCGAACTATTTCAGCGTCAACAACCTGCTGACCATGTCCGGGCACGTGGCGGTGTTCGCCATCCTGGCCGTGGGCATGCTCCTGGTGATCCTCAACGGCGGTATCGACCTCTCCGTGGGCTCCACCGTCGGCCTGGCCGGAGTGGTCGCCGGCTTCCTGATGCAGGGCGTCAAAATTCCCGGCGTCGACGTCACGCTCTACCCGGCGGTGTGGGTCTGCGCGGTCTGTGCCATAGCCGTGGGAGCCTTCGTCGGATGGGTGAACGGCGTCCTCGTCTCCAGGTTCGGCGTCGCCCCGTTCGTGGCCACGCTGGGCACGCTCTATGTTGTCCGCGGTGCGGCGCTGCTGATCACCAACGGGCTCACCTACCCGAACCTGCGCGGTTCACCCGCCCTGGGAAACACCGGGTTCGACGCGCTCGGCTTCAACCGGATCTTCGGGATTCCCACCGGTGTTCTGATCATGGTGGTCATCGCGCTGCTGGGCAGCTTCCTGCTCAACCGGACCGCTTTCGGCCGCTGGCTCTATGCGTCCGGCGGCAACGAACGCGCGGCCGAACTCTCGGGCATCCCGATTCGAAAGGTCAAGGTCCGCATCTATGTGGCCTCGGGAACTTGCGCGGCCATCGCCGGGGTAATCATCGCCTCGGAACTGACCTCGGCCAACCCCACGGCCGGCGGATCGTTCGAGCTCACCGCGATTGCCGCCGTCGTGATCGGCGGCGCCGCGCTCTCGGGCGGCCGCGGCAACATCCGTGGCACCCTGCTCGGTGCCTTCGTGATCGGTTTCCTTTCCGACGGCCTGGTGATCATCGGCGTCTCAGAGTACTGGCAGATGGTTTTCAAGGGCGCCGTTATCGTCGTCGCCGTCATGCTCAACCGGATCGAGGGCCGGGCCAAGCGGATCAAACCGGCCGACGCCGCGGCACCGCCGGCGCCGGGCCGGGCAAGTCCCGAAACCATCGAATCGGCCGGCACTCCATCTGCTGCCAGCACTGCAAAGCCGTGATAGTGCGACCCGCGAACCGACGACCCGTGATAACGACGAAAGGCAAGAACATGATACGCAAGGCGATAGCAACCCTGGCTGTAGGCGTGACCATTGCGGCACTGACCGGCTGCGGCGGCGGCGGCACCGGAGGCAGTCCTGCCGCCTCCGGGCCGGCGACCAGCAGCGCGGGCGGCAGCAAGCTCATCTCGGTGATTGTCAATGACCCGGCCAACCCCTACTGGGCAGCGGAAGGGGCCACGGTCAAGACCGAGGGCACCAAACTGGGCTACACCGTGAACGTCGCGGCCCACAAGGGCGACACCAAGGCCGAAAGCGACCTAATCGACACCGCCATCACAAACAAGGCCGTCGCCATTGTCCTTGATCCGGCCAACGCGGACGGCTCGGTGGGCGGAGTGCAGAAGGCCACCAGCGCCAACATCCCGGTGTTCCTGGTGAACGCCGAAATCAACCAGCAGGGCCTGGCCAAGGCCCAGCTCGTGTCGGACAACGCCCAGGGTGCGGCCCTGGGGGCGCAGGAATTCGTCAAGGCCATGGGCGGCAAGGGCACCTACGTGGAGCTGCTGGGCGCGCCGTCGGACAACAACGCGGCAACCCGGTCCAACGGCTACGCAACCGTGCTGTCCCAGTATCCGGACCTGAAGCGGGTCGAGGCCCAGGTGGCGAACTGGGACCAGAAGCAGGGCCACGACAAGATGCAGTCGATGCTCCAGGCCCACCCGGACATCCAGGGAGTCCTCTCCGGCAATGACCAGATGGCACTGGGCGCCATTGCCGCCCTGAAGGAGGCAGGCAAACTGGAATCGGTGAAGGTGGGCGGCTTCGACGGCGCCCCTGACGCGGTCGACGCGGTCAAGGACGGCTCGCTGGCCTACACGGTCCTGCAGCCGGTGGTTGACTTCTCCAAGAAGGCCGTCGAGGAAATCGATTCCTTCCTGAAGACAGGCAAGACAGGCGCCGATACCGAAAAGCAGGCGTTCGACTGCACACTGATCACCAAGGACAACGAGGGCAGGAACTCCCCGGAAGAACTCAACGTAGGCGGTGGCGAACC
>NZ_JBNHHB010000135.1:0-14213 GCF_059091905.1 Arthrobacter sp. Dra40 | reverse complement strand
ATCGCGGCGTCGAGGACGACCAGCAGCAGCGTCATGGGATAGTACACCCACTGCAGCGGTCCCTCGGGAATCTCCATTGGGCCAATCTATCGGGAATGCAGGCCCGGTGGCAGACTGGAAAAGATGGAGATCCGGATCCTCGAAGGCGACATCACCCAACGCCAGGTGGACGCCATAGTGAATGCCGCCAACTCCAGCCTGCTCGGCGGCGGCGGAGTGGACGGCGCCATCCACGCCGCCGCCGGACCGCAGCTGCTGGAAGCCTGCCGCCGGCTGCGCGCCACCGAGCTGCCGGACGGGCTGCCTCCGGGACACGCGGTGGCCACCGAGGGCTACTTCCTGCCGGCCAAGTGGGTGGTCCACACCGTCGGGCCCAACCGGCGGGCCGGCCAGACCGACCCGGAGGTGTTGGCCCGATGCTTCCGCGAATCGCTGCGCGTGGCCGATGAGCTGCGCGCCGAAACGCTCGCCTTCCCGGCGATCGGCGCAGGTGTCTACGGTTGGGATGCGGCGACGGTGGCCAGGCACGGCATCGGCCAGGTTTTGAAGTACGACGGCGGTGTCCAGGTGATCGAATTCGTCCTGTTCTCTGCCGGGATGGCTGAGATCTTCCGCCGGGTCCACACGGAGCTGGTCGCCTAACCCTTGTCCCGCAGGCCGTAGTAGCGGCGCAGCCAGAGGGAAAGTCCGTCCAGACCGGGGAAGAGCACCCGCTCATTGACGTTCGCCTGATCCAGGTGATCCCGGATGCGCCACTTGAGTTCGGCCGGGACGATCACTTTCCGGTAGATCCCGGGGTGGCGCTCCAGCCAATCGTCCAGGCCTGCTGACGGATCGGACATGGTGGAGAAGATGGCGGCTTGGTTGACAATGCGCTCATCCAGGGACGGCGGCTCGAAGAACAACGGGACGCTTCCCCCGTCGGCGTCGGTGAACCGGTCGAACTCATCGAGGGTAAAGGCGGCGCGGGAGAGCACATCGGTGGTGAACAGGCCGCCGCCCAGTGATTCCACGGCCGCCCGCAGTTCATCCGGCAGCAGGCGGTGGGCCGAAGCATAGTCGACGCACCAGATGGCGCCGTCCTCGTCATACCTGCTGGTGTCCCGGGTGGCAAAGTGCAGGGCCACGTAGGGAGAATGCGACCAATCCAGCAGGCGGGTGGGCAGGCCATGGTGCTGGGCCACACTGAGCCAGTTCCAGTCCGAATCTCCGGGCGAGGTATCCCGGTGGGCATACTTGCGGAAGTTGCGCAGGATGTGCCGTTCCACTGCAGTGTCCGACTCCCCGCGCAGCCGCACCAACCCGGTGGAGAGCGTCCGGTCCGCCGAGGTGTGGCCCCGGTAGGCGACAGCCGGCCTGAACTGGCCCTGCGAAGGCTGCCACCGGCTTTCGGTCAAGCTGGCAATCAGGCCAAACAAGTCGTCGGCGCCCACCTGGATGACGGACTCCGGCCCGTCCGGTGTTGAAGCAGGATCGCGCTCGACAGCATCCGTTCCGCTGCCGGCGGGAGCCGGGCGTGTGGCAGCATCCGTGCCGCTTTCGGCCGGAGCCGGACCGCCTTCAGCTGAAGCCGCGTTCCCGGCGCTTCCGGCAGAACCCGTGCCGTGTTTGGCCATCAGGACGGACCGCGGTCGATCGCTTGCTGCACTGCGGACGCTATGCCGCCGGCGTACGGTTCACCGTGGCCCGGCAGTACCGTTCGCGCATCGATGTGAGCCAACGCCTGGAGGGAGGCGAGAGCTTGCCGGGTGTCGGCGGTGGCCGCGGCCGCCACGATGTGTGGGCCGCGGGCGCCGGTGTAGGGATCCAGCGTGACCAACGCGTCCCCCGTCATCACGGTTCCCCGCTCGGGGAAGTGCAGAGCGCAATGGCCTGCGGTGTGTCCGGGCGTCGGCACGACTACGGGTGAGCCGGGCAGCGACGCTGCAGCCCCGCCGTCGAGCGGCCGCAGATCCGTGACCCCCTTGACCATGAGGGCGCCTGCTGCTGTCATGCGGCTGAGAATGGGGATGCAGCGGGGATATTTGACCGGGTAGGCCAAGCGGCTTTTCTCATGTTTGTACCGGTACGGGTGGGCGGCGATGTAGTAGTCGTCGGGGTGGCAGTACACCGGAATGTCGAGGTCGTGCTGCATCCGGGCGGCAAAGCCCAGATGGTCGAAATGCGCGTGCGTCAGCACCAGGGAGGTGATGTCGCGCGGCGAACGGCCCAGTTCCCGGATGGCTGCCACGGTCATCTTCCACATCGCCGGGAGGCCGGAGTCGACCAGCATGACGCGCTCGCCGTCTTCGACAATGTAGAGGTTCACATCCGCATGGGTGACTCGGTGAATGTTGTCGGCGACGTTGCGCTGGAACATCAGTGCCTCCTGGCGAGACGACCCCCGCGGCGGTTCGGCCGCGGGGGAGCGTGGTCCGTCACTCCTTACGGAGCTTGTCCTGAACTGCCCCCGCGGTCTTTTCGACCATGTTGGGAACCTCGGTGGTGCCGTAGAAGCGGGCGTCCGGATGTGTTGGCTTGGGCATCGGGGCGCTGGTGGTGGCCGAATCGTGATAGCTGAATTCGCCTTTGCCGTCGGGCGCAGGTCCGCTGGCCCAGGAGCCTTCTGCTGCCGCGGCACCGTCGGAGAAGTTTTGGTACTGGTAGGCCACGTCCCGGTTCTCCTTCGACAGCGGGAAATTGCTCGGCACGGGCAAGGTCTCGGACCCCTCCTCCTGCAGTTCGCGCGCCGCGGCGATCCACTGGTTCTGGTGCATGGTGTCCCGAGCGAGCAGGAAGGACAGCAGATCACGGACACCGTGGTCGTCGGTCATGTGGTACAGTCGGGCCACCTGCAGCCGGCCCTGCATCTCGGCATTGGCGTTGGACGTGAAATCAGCCAGCAAATTGCCGCTGGCGGTGACGTAGCTTCCGGACCACGGGTTGCCGTTGCTGTCCACTGGCCGGGCGCCCGCCCCTGCGACAATGGCCTGCTGAACGTCGGTCCCGCCCACCACGGCGGCGATGGTCGGATCGGACTGGACCGCCTCGTCGGTGATGCCGAGCGGGGCTTTCTCCAGCAGTTGGGCGATCATTTTGGCCAGCATCTCCACGTGGCCAAACTCCTCCGCGGCGATGCCGTAGAGCAGGTCCTTGTACTTGCCGGGGATATGGATGTTCCAGGCCTGGAAGCTGTATTGCATGGCGACGGTGATTTCACCGTACTGTCCGCCCAGGACCTCCTGCAGTTTCCGGGCATAGACGGCATCCGGCTGGTTCGGTTCGGTTTTGTATTGAAGCTCTTGTTTATGGAAGAACATCCGCGGCGACCTCCGCACCATAAGGACCCGCCGTCGCTACCGCCAACTCATCGGTCTGGGTTGGCCCACGTGCGGGCCGGATGCAGACCACGCTAGGCACGCAGTATTTAATAAGCAACCTTAGTGACTGTTTCAGCCTCTCCCGACGCTTAAATCGGAAGTCCGCTTCCCGGCTGGCGGCTCGGGTGCGGGAGCATGGATTTTCTACCCCTCTTCCGGCACAATGGCGCCCACGTTCAGCCCGGCAGGGAAGGGTAAACCATGCGTCCGGCGACACTGGCAACCAGTCACGGCCTGTTCAACCTGGTCTTCGGGGTGTGGCCGCTGCTGCACTACCGCAGCTTCGAAGCGGCCACCGGGCCAAAAGCGGAACCCTGGCTGGTCAAGACGGTCGGTGGACTGATGGTCGCTGCCGGGTATGCGCAGGTGAGGGGCGCCCGGAGTGCGGACGGCGTGGCGGCAGCCCGGCGGATCGGCATGGGTTCGGCCGCCACGTTTGCAGTCGTTGATGTCCTCACCGCTGCTCCCGGGCGGATCAGCAGGATCTACCTCGCAGACGCGGTGGTCGAGATCTGCTGGTTGGTCGCCTGGGCGGGCGCCGGCCGCGGCGAGGGGAGTCGGCTCCCGCAAAGAGCGGGCACCGTCGCCGGGAGGTCAAGCCCCGATTCCGCCGGTCGTAGCAATGGGAGGTTGCCGAAGTTTACCGAAGCAGGGGGTTAACTGCTAAGCAAGCTTATTGTAGAGTGTTTTGATCAGGGTCCATATCAAACGGTGCCGGGCACGCACCTGCCGCAGCGCCAGATTGGAAGAGCGCCATGTCTAGGGAAGGCAACATCCAGGCCCGAACCACCGAAAGGTCTCCCCTCCAAAGGGCGGCGCAGATCTTTGGTGTCATTTTTCTCTTGGTAGGAATCCTGGGTTTCATCCCGGGAATCACCTCAAACTATGGCCAGATGGCATTTGCCGGTCATCAATCCGACGCGATGCTTCTGGGCGTCTTCCAAGTGTCCATCCTGCACAACATCGTCCACCTGCTGTACGGTGTCGCCGGTCTGGCTTTGGCCCGGAGTGCCGCCAACGCACGAAACTACTTCATTTGGGGCGGCGCGGTCTATTTGGTCATTTGGCTCTACGGCCTGTTCATTGATCAGGAGAGCGGTGCCAACTTTGTGCCGCTGAACACCGCGGACAACTGGCTGCACCTGGTCTTGGGCGTGGTGATGATTGCCCTGGGCCTGCTGCTTGACCGTAAGCGGGATACCAGCGCGCGGGGCACCTCAGCCGGCCGACTCTAACTCGACAGCATTCCCAGCCTCAAGGCGTCGCTGGCGTTACCGGGCCGGCGGCGCCTTGTGCTGCCCACTCGGAAAGATCCAGCTGGCTCCGGTAGGCCACCGGGTTGCCGCTGACCGGGTCGGTGAAGGAGATGCCGCGGGCCAGCAGCTGGAGCGGCCGCGCGAAATCGTCGGGCGCTTTGTCCAGCAGTTCCGGGTAGAACGGGTCGTGGATGATTCCCACGCCCAGTGAAGCCATGTGTACGCGCAGTTGATGGGTCTTTCCGGTATGCGGTTCAAGCTTGTACCGGCCCAGCGTGCCGCACTGTTCCAGTAGCTCGACCCGGGTCTCCGTATTGGGTTCTCCGTCAACGACCTGGGCTAAAAGGTAGGTGCGGGACTTGACCATACGGTTGCGCACAATTTGCGGGAACCGGAGCAGCGGATCCACGGGTGCGATGGCTTCGTACACTTTGTGGACCCGACGTTTTTCGAACAACACCTGGTATTCGCCGCGGGTTGCGGGGTTGGTGGAGAACAAGAGTACCCCGGCCGTGAGCCGGTCCAGCCTGTGCATGGGAATGAGATCCGGGAGATCCAGCTGGCGGCGAAGCCGGACCAGCGCTGACTCCTGGATATAGGTGCCGCCTGGGGTGGTGGGCAGGAAGTGGGGCTTGTCCACCACCAGGATGTTCTCGTCCTGGTGCAGGATGCTGATCTCCACCGGCAGCCGCTTCTCACGGGGCAAAGTCCGGTAGTACCAAATGAATGTGTGGGCATCCAGTGGAGTGGACCGGCTGAGCACCACGCCGCCTTCGCCGACAATTTCGCCGCGGTCAAACCGGTCCCTGATGCCGTCTGGATCCACATGGCCCCACCGGTGCAGCATGTAGTCCAGTGCCGTGTCCCACGGCCCTTCCCCGGGGAGGCGCAGACGGGTAGCGTTCACGCCGTCGCGTACCGGGAGCGGGGATTCCATCACCCATCAAGGGTACCTGTCGAGGCCGCGCCGGGCGCCGTGCTCAGGGGCAGCCGGTGATGCGGTAGAGCTTCGCGTCCCCTTCAGAGTCCACCAGCTCGAACCCGTTGGCCTCGGTCAGCTCCTGCAGTCCGGGCACCGAAGTTCTCTCGCCGGGGTGCACGGAGCGGTTGCCGAAGTCCAGCACGAACTGCACGTTCTGCTCCTTGACGGCTGCGCAGACCGCCGGGTCCTGGTGCATCTGGTCCAGCTTTTCCATGATGAGCTTGCCGCCCAGGGTAGGGGAGGTGGTTCCCGAGGGGACCAGCGCGGGTCGCCCCGTATAGGCGTAGGACAGCGAGGCTCCGGTCAGGGGGTCGCCGGCAATGACAGCGCCTTCGGGTACGCGTTCAGGAAGACGCTTGATCAGGGTGAGTTCGTCGAGGGTGAGCAACTGCGACTTGTCCGTAAACCGGTACTTGGCGGCGGCCTCGGAGATGCCGCGCTGCACTGCAAACAGCGGCACCAGCGCCAGGCTGGCGACCACCAGCACGCCGGTCGCGGCCGGGCGGAGCCACGGGGGTTGCTTCTTCTCGCGGCGGGCCAGCGCAGCCCGGAAGAAGGAGCGCGCCGTCCCGGCCAGCGCGACACCGCCGATGGCGGCAATCAGCAGCCCGGCCACCGGAAGCATGGCGCTGATGCGGAAGAAATCGTTGTACCAAATGCCCGTCACCCACCAGCGCAGGCCGGGCATGCCCTGCCAGTTGCCGATCACGTACAGGGCGGCCGCCACGACGTACATTCCCAGCGCAAAGCGGTTCCTGCGCAGGTTGAAGACGACGGCGGCGCCCACGATAGTCAGGACGGTCGCCAGGATGGACATGGGACGTTGGAGCGGGGAGTGCAGAACCACCTCCACCAGAGCCGCCGCGGGGTTGCCCATGTGGTCCCAGTTGCTGCTGCTGCTGCGGGCAGGACGGAGGGAGATCCACAGCGCCACCAGTACTACCAGGTAGGTGCCGGCGCCTGCCCAGGCGCGCCACCGCCGTCGTTGTTCCTTGGCCCGCATGGCCGGGAAGGCGGCCGCGAGGACCGGCGGCACGGAGAGCGCCAGCAGGCCCATGATGGTAGCGGGGTGGGACAGCGCCATGCCCGGCAGCAGCCCGATCAGCAGCAGCACGTTGCCTTCGGCGGACACGCGTGTGTGCACACCCAACCGGAGCAATTGGAGCACAATGCCCAGCGCGGCCGGGAGCATCGCGATGGAGAGCATGAACGGATAGACCACGCCGAACTCCAGCAGCAGGTACGGGAAGCTGCTGTAGGCCAGCGAGAGTACCGCAGCGACCAGCAGCGGCATGGTGCGCTCGCCGGTGATGCGGCTGACCAGGAACAGGCAGCCGCTGCTCCAGATGCCGGTGAGCAGCACCAGATTGGTGATGTTGATGGCCGCCGCAGGCTGCAGCCCGGCGGTGATCATCACCAGTGAGACCACGTCGTGCCAGCCCGCCGGGTAGAAAACGCCCCGGTCCGTGGTGCCCAGGTAACCCAGCGTCAGCGAGGAGGCGTTGCCCGAGTCGGCGATGTAGCGCAGCGCGTTGAGATGGAAAATGTTGTCGTGCGACTGCGCGATGTTGTCCGGGGCACCGAAGATCCAGATCATCGCTGCGGCCAACGGCACCGCTGACACGGCCCAAGCAAGGATGAGCGAGCGCCAGGGCGCCTGGCGGTCCGGGGTTTTGGGATGCTGGTGCAGGCGGTGGCCCACGCTGCGTCGGAGCAGCCAGAGGATGCCGCCGACCAGCACAGTGACGGCCAGCAGCTGGGGCCAGGCCCAATCCAGTCCGAGCACGCGGCCAAGTTCGGCGGCGAGCACGATGCCGGTAACGCCAAACGGTCCGGCCAGCGCCACCAAGGACAGCCGGCGAAGGCCGAGCACGAAACCCCAGAGCAAACCAGGCCCGAAGACGAGGACGATGGCCAGCAGCGCGGCCGGAATCGTCTGCACCCAGCTCATGGGCTCCCTTCATCAGTTGTCGTCACCATATTACGGTTCGTACCGCCCGGCTGCCGCCGCGCAGGCGAAGCAAGGGGCCCGGAGGCCTTGCAGAGTCGGGGGCCGGCTGTCGGGGACGGGGAAAATCCCTGACCCGGACGCCAAGGGGTGATCCCGGTGGCACCCCGGACAGGGATGCCAGGGCGTCACGAAGGGCGGAGCACCCGGCACATCAGGGAGCCAGCGGTTGGCAGTGCGGGCAGAAGTAGACGTCGCGAAGGTCCATGGCCGTGTTGCCTTGCAGGTCGTGGGCAATGGGTGTGCCGCAGCGGGCGCAGGGGCGGCGTGCCCGGCCATAGACCCAGAGCGATCCGCCGCGGGTGGCGGAACCGGTGGTGCTGCGCATGCCGCGGTCTTTGTTGACGTCCAGTAGTTGCCGGGCCTTCTTCACCAGCCCGGGAAGATCCGGAACCTGCGCAACCGGGGTCGACGGATGCACCCGGGCGATGAAGCAGACTTCGCAGCGGTAGATGTTGCCGATCCCGGCGAGGTTGCGCTGGTCCAGCAGGGCCAGGCCCACCGGACGGTCGGGCTCCTGCCGCAGCCGCCGCAGCGCTTCGTCCGCGTCCCAATCCGGCCCCAGCAGGTCCGGACCGAGATGCCCCACCAGCGTGTCCTCCTCGGCCCGCGGCACCACATCCAGTGCCGCCAGCAAGAAGCCGACGGACGTCGTCGTCGTGGTGGAGAGGATGAGGCGGGCCTGGAACGCGGGCTTTCGCCAGCGCTCGCCGGGTGCGTAGACCTGCCAACTGCCGTCCATGCCCAAGTGCGAGTGCACGGTCAACCCGCCGATCCGCATCAGCAGGTGTTTGCCGCGCGAGATGACGTCGTCGACCGTCTGCCCGGAGAGGTCCAGTGTGGCGTAGCGGGGCACCCGGAAGTCGGTGCCGGTCAGCTGCTGCCCGGCCAGCGCCGCCCGCAAACGCCTGGCAGTCCGCCAAAGGTTGTCGCCCTCAGGCACGGAACCTCAGCCCCCGCGGGGTGGAATAGAACCCCGCGTCCATGAGGGCGCGGGCCAGGGGCGTGTCCAGGATGCTGGAGCCATTGACCTTTTCCACAGCCATTTTGTCCGCGGCACCGCGCCGGATGACCTGCACCAGCGCCCGGGCACACAACGCGAGCGCCTCCTCGTCCTCGGTGAAGGCCAGCAGCGTCTTGCCGCCGCGTTCGGCATACAGGGCCAGTTCTCCGTCCACCAGGACCACCAGGGCGCCCGCCTTCCGGCCGGGCCGGTGGCCGGATTCCTGCGCCGGCCAGGGCAGGGCAGCGCCGTATGGATTGGCCGGGTCGGTCGCCGCCAACGCGATGGCTGACGGCGGCTGCTCGCCTAGCTGGGCATCGCGGCTGAAGGAACGCAGCCGGTCAACGGTGGGCGCGACGGCGAACTGGGCGGCGCCGAGGTGTTCGATGAAGTAACCGCGGCGGCAGCGGCCGGATTCCTCCAGTTTGCCCAGCACCTTGTACATCAGACCGAAGCCGCCCGGCACCGATTCGGCGGCCACCGAGCCGCGGGTGACCACGCCGTAGCGGTCCAGCAGCAGCTCGGCGGTGGCGTGCGCGCGGATGGTGGGATCAGCCTCCGCGGCCGGCAGCAGCGACCAGCGGCCGGCAGCGGTAGGCGGCGCGGTGCGCGGCTGGCCGGTAGCCTTGCCGGCGCCTGTGCTGCCTGCCGCACCCACGCCGGCCCCGCCCGGTCCGCCGGCTGCGGCGCCGGGGTGCAGACCGGCACCGCCCAGTCCGGGCAGGCGTCCGATCCGGCCCAGCCGGGCCGACCGTGCCCGGGGCGGCGCGTTGCGCTGCCGGTGGGCGGTGGTGCCGCCGGCCAGCAGCGAACGGACCGGGGCGAACGTGTCGTTGGTGATCCGGCCGGCCCAGAGCAGTTCCCACAGCGCGGTGACGACGGCGTGGTCCCCGGGCTGGGTGCCCCCGGCCGCCAGCAGGTCCGAGAGTTGGCGGAAAAAGTAGGCTCCGCCGTAGCCTCCGGCGCCGGCGAGCGCATTCAGGAGTTCGTATTGCAGCACGCTGGGCTCGAAGTCCGGCTGGGGGTTCAGCGTCAGGTGCGCGGCGTCGGCCAGATGCAGGCTGATCCACCCGTCATTGCCGGGCATCGAGCCGGCCCCGGCGATCAGGACTTCTCCGGTGGCGGTCAGTTCGTCCAGCATGGCGGGGGAGTAGTCGGTCACCCGGGACGCGAAAACGAGCGGTTCCCACGCCGACGCCGGGATGGGCACCCCGGACAACTGGTCCACCACCGTGACCACGCCGTCCAGTCCGCGCAGCTTGGCGCCCACGTTCTGCCAGGCCGGCAGGAACCGGCCAAACGTGGCCGGATCGACCGGCTCGACTTCCTTGCGCAGCGCAGCCAGCGACCGGCGGCGGATCCTGCGCAGCACCTCAACGTCGCACCACTCGGTGCGGCGCCTGTCGGCCGTAAGCGCTGAAGTGCTGCCGGCCTCGTGCGCGGCGCCGTTCTCTCCGTCATCCGGTGCGCCACCGGGACGGAATTCGCCCTCCACGACGCGGCCGTCTTTGAGCAGCCGCTGCAGCGCAGTATGCACGACGGCGGTGCCCAGCCCCAGCCGCCGGGCGCATTCGGCTGCCGTGAACGGACCGTGGGTGCGGGCGTAGCGGCTGACCAGGTCTCCGAGCGGGTCGGCCACCGGTTCGATGAACGCCAGCGGCACGCCCAGAGGCAACGGGACCCCGAGGGCGTCGCGGAGCCTGGCTGCGTCTTCCACCGCGGCCCAGTGCTCGACGCCGGCGATGCCCACCTTCAGGGCGCGGTTGGCCCTGGCGAGTTCGGCGGCCAGTGCTTCCACGTGGGCCGTCCCGTCAGGCGCGCCGGCGGCTTCCCTCCCGTCCAGCACCTCGGGGAGCTGGACGCGGGCGGCGATCTCCGCCGTCGTCAGCGGTCCCAGCAGGCGCAGCAGGTCAGCGATGCCCTCAGCGCCCTTGACCTTGCGGTCCTCGGTGAGCCGCTGCAGTTCCTGCTCGGTGTGGGCGATGATGCCTTCGTCCAGCAGCTCGCGCAGTTCGGCGCGGCCCAGCAGGTCGTTGAGCAGGCCGGGATCCAGGGAGAGCGCCGCCGCCCGTCGCTCGGCGAGCGGGGAGTCTCCTTCGTACAGGAAGCTGGCCACGTAGCCGAAGAGCAGCGAGCGGGCGAACGGCGACGGCTGCTGGGTGGTGGTCTCCACCAGTCGCAGCTCGCGCCGCTCGATTCCGGCTGCGATGTCCTTGAGCGCGGGCAGGTCATAGACATCCTGCAGGCACTCGCGCACCGTCTCGAGGATGATCGGGAAGGTAGGGTATTTGCGCGCCACATCCAGCAGCTGCGCCGAGCGCTGGCGCTGCTGCCAAAGCGGGCTGCGCTTGCCTGGATTCTTGCGCGGCAGGAGCAGGGCGCGGGCCGCGCATTCGCGGAACCGGGAGGCAAAAAGCGCGGAACCGCCCACCTCCGCAGTGACAATCTGGTCAAGTTCGTCGGAGTCGAAGAGGAACAACTCGGCGCCGGGCGGCTCGTCTTCCATCATCGGCACGCGCAGCACAATGCCGTCGTCGGCAGCCATGGCAGAACCATCCAGGCCGTACCGCTGATGCAGCCGGGCACCCACGGCCAGCGCCCAGGGAGCGTGCACGGGCATGCCGAACGGGCTGTGCAGCACCACGCGCCAGTCGCCGAGCTCGTCGTGGAAGCGCTCCACCACCAGGGTGCGGTCGCTGGGAACATCGCTGGTCGCCTGCTGCTGCTCGGCCAGGTAGGCCAGCAGGTTCCCCGCAGCCCATTCGTCCAGCCCGGCGGCGGCCAGCCGTTCGCGCGCCGGTTCCTCCGCGGTCCCGGACAGTTCCCGGACGAAGCGGCCCAGCGCCCGCCCGAGTTCCACCGGCCTGCCGAGCGAGTCACCCTTCCAGAACGGCAGCTTGCCCGGTTGCCCGAAGGCCGGCGAGACCAGCACGCGGTCGTACGTGATGTCCTCGATCCGCCAACTGGTGGCGCCCAGCGCGAAGACGTCGCCGACGCGGGATTCGTAGACCATCTCTTCGTCCAGCTCGCCCACCCGGCGGCCGCCGCGGTTTTTCGCGTCCTCGGAGCCCACCAAGTAGACGCCGAAGAGTCCGCGGTCCGGAATGGTGCCACCGGACGTGACGGCGAGCCGCTGCGCGCCGGGCCGGCCGGTAATGGTCCCGGCGTGCCTGTCCCAGACAATCCTGGGGCGCAGCTCGGCGAATTCGTCGCTCGGGTAGCGACCGGCCAGCAGGTCGAGGGTGGCCTCGTACGCCGAGCGCGGCAGCGTGGCGAAGGGCGCGGATTTGCGCACGACGTCGAACCATTCCTCCACATCGACGGCGCCCAGCGCCGTGGCCGCCACGGTTTGTTGCGCGAGGATGTCCAACGGGTTGGCCGGGATGAACAAGGGCTCGATCCGTCCGGCGAGCATCCGCTCCACGGTCACCGTGGTGTTGACCAGGTCCTGCCGGTGCTTGGGGAACAGCACGCCCTGCGAGACTTCACCCACCTGGTGCCCGGCACGGCCCACCCGCTGCAGGCCGCTGGCCACCGACTGCGGGGATTCCACCTGCACCACCAGGTCCACGGCGCCCATGTCGATGCCCAGCTCCAGGCTGGAGGTGGCCACTACACAGCGCAGCCGGCCGGACTTGAGGTCGTCTTCGATCTGGGCGCGGGCTTCCTTGCTGACCGAACCGTGGTGGGCGCGGGCGAGGACGGCATCGGCTCCGGACATGGCACCAGCCTGGGCCATGATCTGGGCCGGCGGCTTGGTCTGGGTGCGGGAGCCCGAACCAGCGCCCGGGCCGGAACCCGAATCCGGCCCGTTTTCGGCAGCCTCGCCGCGGGCAGCGGTGCCCCAGACGTCCTCGCCGGCGGGCGGGAGGGCTTGGCGTTCGGTCCAGATCTCGTTGAACCGGGCCGTGAGTCGTTCGGCCAGGCGGCGCGAGTTCGCGAACACGATGGTGGACCGGTTCTCGGCGATGAGGTCCACGATCTTCTCTTCGACGTGCGGCCAAATGGAGGCGGGCTGCGCGCCCGGCCCCAGTTCCTCCTGGCTTGGTGCGGCCAGCGCCGTCATGTCCTCCACCGGCACCGTGACGGTCAGGTCCCAAGACTTCCGGGCCGGCGGGGCGACGATCTCCACCGGCGCGTTTCCGCCCAGGAAGCGGGCCACGGTCTCCAGCGGTTCGACCGTTGCGGAGAGGCCAATGCGCTGGGCAGGCCGGGTCAGCAAGGCGTCCAGCCGCTCCAACGTGAGCGCCAGATGCGCGCCCCGTTTGGTGCCGGCCACGGCGTGCACCTCATCGATGATCACGGTGTCCACCGAGGCCAAAGTTTCCCGTGCCTTGGAGGTCAGCATCAGGAAGAGCGATTCCGGCGTCGTGATCAGGATGTCCGGCGGATGCGTCAACAGCCTGCGGCGTTCAGTGGCCGGGGTATCGCCGGAGCGCACGCCCACGGTGATGGACGGGGCGGGCAGGTCCAGCCGTTTGGCGGTCTGCGTGATGCCGATCAGCGGGGCGCGCAGGTTTCGCTCCACGTCCACGCCCAATGCCTTCAGCGGGGAGATGTAGAGGACGCGGGTGCCGCGGGACTCCTTCTCCGCCCGTCCGCGCCGGGGCGCCGGTGGCGGGACTTCGACGGGTAGTTCGGGCTGCGTTTCGGCGCGGGAAATGAACGTGTCCAATGCCCACAAAAAGGCCGCCAGGGTCTTGCCGGATCCGGTGGGTGCCACCACCAATGCGTGGGATCCGGCGGAAATGGCGTTCCATGCTCCGGTCTGGGCATCTGTGGGCGCGCTGAAGGCGCCGGCGAACCACTCGCGGGTGGCCGGAGTGAAGCGTCCAAGCACTGGCGTCGTCATACCGATGTCTTGAGCCTAGCGGGCAGCGCCGACGGTGTGCAGATCCACTGCCGGCGGGCAGATCCGCAGTGGGCGGCTACGGGGCCTGGAAAGTGCCCACAGTCATCAGCACCACTGACTTATCGGAGCAGCCGACTGTTTTTTGGGTGGCGGTAATCCATTCCTTCTGGTTCGGCGGGTAGACCTTGACGCCTGTTACGCCCGTCAGTCCGCAGGCCTCGCCGTAGTTCTGGGCGTTGGTCTGCTGCAGCTGTGCCTCGGCCCTGCCGCCCGGCTTGAGGGTGACGGCCACCGACGTGGCGTCGGGGTCCCGCTCGGCCGGTGCCCCCACCTGCTTGCCGGCGGCGTCCACGTAGGAAACTCCCGGGTACCCCGCCAGGGTGCACGGCTGCTCCCCGGTGTTCGTGAGCACCAGGGTCCGGTAGACACTGCCGGCGGCGCCGCTGCCGGGGCGGGTCTCAATGGCTGCCTTTAACTGGCTGGCTCGGCAAGGATCGTCGCCGGCACTGTTGCTGGCTCCCGGGGCGGAAGTGGCGCTCCCTTCCGGGGAAGCCTCCGGGGAGGCGGTGGCCGTGGCGGTTTCCGGAGCGGGAACTGAGGACGACGGCGGTGCGCTGCCTGCGGGGCTGGAGGACGCAGGTCCGGCGCTGGCTGACTGGTCCGCTTGGCCGCAGCCGGCCAGCAGCAGGGCGGATCCAACGAACAGGGCCGCGGCGGCTGGGCGCATCGCACATCGATTCATCATGGTCACAT
>NZ_JBNHHB010000134.1:0-14285 GCF_059091905.1 Arthrobacter sp. Dra40 | reverse complement strand
GGCGGAGCCAAGCGGCTCCGCCCCTCCTTGCTGCTTAGCCGGCTGGCACCCGGGCCAGGCCAAGGACGCCGTCTCCTGCGGGATTCTTCAATCTGCTATTCGGCTGAACCCGAGGGCTCTTTGCCGGACTGCTTAGCCTTGAGTTCCACATGCCTCTGGTAGATGCCCGCTACCGAGCCGACGAACCCGAAGATTGTCATGGCGGCACCGCTCCAGAAGAGTCCAGTGGAATTTGCGTTGCCCGACAAGATGATGCCAACAGGGATTAGAAGCCCAAAGCTCACGATGGAAATCGTGCTCTTCATATCCTCACCTCAATGTGTTCACCGTTGGACTAGCTACACGTGAAGACGTCAGCCGTCGGCCCGGCTAAAAGCCGCCGGCCCCACTCCAAGGCCAACTGCTCACGCAGCACTATCAATTGGAGCTCCGATTGATCTTCCGTAGCCCAATGGCCGCCACGACCGTGAGAGCCATGCCCGTGACGGCTTGAAATATGGGAAATTCACCGAATGCCACAGCCGAAAAACAGGCAAGCGCAAGAATGACTAGCCCCACAGTAAAAAGTGATTTGAAGACCAACTTATTTTGAGTGGACAACGTCTTTCCTCCCCATGACGACTGTTGAGTTACCTACTATCCACATGACTGCTCGGCATCAAAGCCCGACTTGATGGTTGAGGCGGCGGCGATAGCAAGTCCTGCGGCTGCAATTCCTGCTAGACCTGCCGTCGCGGTGGTAACTCCGATAGCTGAAATAACGAATCCTGCGTAGGATACTCCCACGAAGGCCGCGTCCCACATGCACTTACCGGTGAAGAGTCCAAGAGGGTCTGAGAGATTGATGGGGTCGTCGGCGGCATAGGCGTAGCGGTTGGCGTTGGTTGGGTCCAGGGGCGCGTCGATGGTATCTTGCTGGGCCCACCGCCCGGTGCCGGGATCATAGTAGCGGGCCCCGAATTTGACCCACCCTGTGGTGCGGTCCTGGATGCCTTGTTTGAACAGGTACGGGTTTTGGGCGATGGCAGCGCCGCCGGAGCCTTTGGTCAAGGTCGGCACCCCGTAAGGATCGTAGGTATAGGCGAATGCGATGTGCGGCCCGGAGCTGACGAGTGCTGCTGGGTTGCCGGTGCCGTCGTAAATGTAGAGCGCGTCGAGGCCGGCGGCGGTGCGCAGCACGAGCGGTTCCCCGGTGACCGGGTCGTGTTCGATGTAGGCGGTGCCGCTTCCTCTTTTGAGCTGTTCGATCACGGGCAGCCCTTGGGCGTCTGTCCGTCCGTAGGTGTACTGGTAGGTTCCTTCCGGGGTGGTTTGGGAGATGAGTTCCTGCTGCCCTGCCCCGCCATACGTGTAGTTGTAGGCGGTCCCTTCAGCGGTTGCGGTCTTCATTTGCCCGGCCGCGTTGTAGGTATAGGCCCCGTCGGGGTCAGCGGTGAGGTTTCCGGCCCCGTCGTAGGCATAGCCGTTTCTGGTGATCTGGTTAGCCGGGTTGTACGTGGTGGTGTCGGTGCTGGTGCCACCGCTCTTAGCGGTTGAAGCGGTTAGCCGGTTGCCCCTTGAGTCGTAGGTGTAGGAGTAGGTCACTGGGGCGCTGCCACCGGTTGTCGCGGCCTTCGCCAGACGCCCGGCTCGGTCGTAGGTGTAAGCCGTGGTGGCACCGGTCAGGTTGTCCTTCAGCCACTGGATCTTGGCCCGGTCATTCGTCACCGACGCACCGCAGGTGCTGCCGGCTGGCCCTGCCGTGTAGCAGTAGTCCAGGTCCAAAACCGGGGAGATGCCGTACTCGTTCCATTGTTCGGCCACCACCTTGATGACTCGTCCGCTGGTGTCGTAATCGGTATGAGTGTGTGCCTTGAATGCCGTGTTGCCCGTGTTTGTGTCGAGCCAAGTGTCGGTGCGGCGGCCTTTGTCGTCAGTGGCGAAGTTGACCAGGGTGCGGTCACCGGCCGGACCGTAGCTCATCGAGGTCGCGACCCCGGAGTCATCGAAGGTGTAGTTGGTGGTGCCTCGCGTATCGCTTACCGAGATGAGGTTTGAGGCCTTGTCGTAGCCGTAGGTGATCTTCCCGCCGCCGGCGGTGTTGATCCGGCCGATGAGCCGATTGAGCCGATCGTAAGTGTAGGTGGTGGTTCCTGACCCGGTGGTGCGGGTGATTACGTGGCCGTCACCGTTATAGGTGTAGGAAACCGGGGCGGTGGCGTCGGAATAGGATATCCCTGTGAGTCGGTCGGCCGGATCGTAATTGTAGGTGGCAGTTTTGCCGTTGCCGTCGGTCACGGTTTTCAGCCGCCCCCACCCGTCCCAGGTCAGGGACTTGGAGCGCAGGGATGAACCGGTGACAGGGATGATCGAGACCAACTGATTGTTGGCGTCATAGCGGTAGCTGGTGGTGTTGGTGCCGTTGCCTGGTGCCAGGGCCGTCGCGACAGTGCCGTTCGGGTTGTAGGTCGCACTGGCGGTCGCCGCAGTCGCGTCCGTCGAGGTGAGCAGGTTCCCGGCTCCGTTATAGGCAAAGGTGGACTCATTGCCGGCATCGTCGGTGGCTGAGGTTGCGAGGTACCTGGTTTGGGCCGCCGTATTTCCGTAGCCTGCGGCGAAGGTGGCTCCACCTGGGGCTTGGCTGGCGGTCAGTGATTGGCCGTTGTTGGCACCATATGTATTCGTGAGCGTGCCGGACTGCGCGCCGGCACCCAGAGTGTTGGTGAGGGTATCGAAATCGGCTGTGTAGGTCGTCGACCGCTGGCGGCCTTCAGGATCCGTCACTGTCGCCACGCGCAAGCCGCTGTTCAACGTGTAGGCGGTGTGGGGGACCGACGTGACTGCCGCTGCCGGGTCTGTGTTCGGCCCTGCCACCAGTGTCCGGGTGGCCGATGGGTAGGTCAGGCGGGTTAGCGAGTCACCGGGCAGGCCTGTCCCGGTGTTCTCCTGCCTGATTGAAGCCACCCTGCCATTGGTGTCGTAGCTGAATCGGGTGCGATTTCCGGCCGGCGACACGATGGCTGTCAGGCGCTGGTTGGTGTATTCGAACGTGGTTTCTTTGCCCGATGCATCGGTGAAGCCCATGAGGTTGCCGACGTAGTTGTCCGGAGTGAATTTCACTGACCGGGTTTGGGTTCCGCTGGTCTGGCTGATCCCGGTGAGCACGCTCTCCGACCCGTATTTTAGGTGCGCTGTTCGGGCCCCGGCGGTCCCTCGGGTTGCCTCAACCTGCGTGGGCCGGCCGGAAGCGTAGGTGATTTTGGTGGTGTTGTTGTTGCGGTCTGCGAACGAGACTGCCTGGCCATCGTCATTGAAAGAAACCACTTGTCTGGATTGCCGCCAGGTCAACGTGTAACCTGTGGTGGTCTTCAGCAGGTCAGCCTTCACCCCTGCTGGCGGCACGAAGCGGGTCGTTGACCCGGACACTGGGGTGAAGACGGCCGAGAACCCGTCTCCGGCGGTGAACAGCACGCCCTCCGGGACGGTCGTTAACGAACCGGCCGAACCCAGCACGGTACGCCACTGTGCCAGTTCCGTTGTGGGGTTGAGACCTGCCCGGGAGTTGTGTACGAGGCCTATCGGCACGTCCTCGCCGATCCCCGGCAGCGTCATCGCATTGATCGCTACCAGAAGGTTCCCGGTCCCGACATCGACCGAGGCGGAAACCTTATCCGAGACCGGCACCGGCAATCGGGTGGCGCCTGGGCGGGCTCCCAGTAACCCGATCGTGTTCTGCGCCGATGAAGAAGCCCCGGGCAGAGCAGCCGGCAGCACAGCCTGAGCGGGGCCAGCCAAGCCAGTGGTCAAGGCTATCGCTACGACCGTTGCTGTCGCCGCCAGCAGGTGACGATGGGCGAAAGAACGAGAAGAACGGAAAACAGGACCAATGAATGATTTCATGCGCGAACGCGACTCTATTAACACGTTTACCCCCCAGCACGTGAATGATGTGGGCAACGCTAAGCCTGAAAACAACTCCTGTAAAGGCCGAAAAGCATATGCTGAAGTTTCTGAAGGCAATCTTGGGTGTTAGTTGGAAAGGCGGCGAAAATGCCGCGTCTTTGTCGAGCGAAACGCAGCCTTTGCCCTGCCCTGGCCAAAGCTAAGCTCGGCTGAGCAGGTGAAGGAGCTTCGGCGGGCCTTTCCGTTAGGCTGCGCCGGCGGCGCGGGAGCGGCCGGGGATCTGGAGCTCCTCCACGGCCATCGTCTCGGTGTCCAGCACGACGGCGTTGCCGCGGGTGAACTCCTTGTCCAGCACATGCACGCGGGTGTCTGTGTTCGGCAGCAGCGCGGTGCGGCGCTGGTGCCAGTGTCCGGAGAACACCAGGGATGGGCTGGTGTTGCGGACCGCGTCCCTGACGAGCAGACGGTTCCGGTAGGACTCGAGCTCCATGAGCTCCGGGATCTTCATGGTCGAGACAACGTCAATGCCGGCCGGCGCCTCATGGGTGATGAGCACGTCCAGCGGAGCCGTGCCAAGGCGGTCGACATCCGCTTGCTCGACGTTCTCTTCCTCCCACCAGGTCAGGTTTTTCACGCCCCAAGGCCTGTCGACCGAAAACGCGCCGCCAAGTGCTCCCCACTGCCGGCCACCCAGTTCCCACCGGTGACCGCGGGGTGCGTACAGCAGCCGGTCAGTGATGACACCGAAGCCGTCCGCGTTCAGCGGCAATGCCCGCAGGTCGGGGTGCACGTCGTGGTTGCCGTCAACGAAGATCAGGGTGACCTCGTCCATGTCGAGGCTCAGTTCCAGCTCATCGGTGAATCCGCAGGTGGGGTCGGCCGGGTCCGGCCACAGCACTTTCAAGTCGCCGACGTGGACGATCGTGTCGATGCCGTTCCGTTTCGCCGTGGCGATGGCCTTCCAGGCCCAGCTGCTGCTGCCGTGCCAGTCGCCGGCGATCATGATCTTCATACCCGTTTACTATGCAGGCCGGCCGGTTCCGGCTGTCACCTGCTGTGTCCCGTCGGGTGACGGGAGCGTCAGCCGGTTGGTGAGAAAGCCCAGCTGGCGACCCAGGCCCAGTCCTTCCACCGGGATCTCAAACGGCCACGGGCAGTCGTCCAGGAAGGTGCGGTAGGACTTGCCGGCCAAGGCGACCAGCAGCGGGTCCGGCACACCGGCCAGCTCGGCGGTCAGCTGATCGGTCACGGTGCGGCACCAGCGCCAGGTAACCAGTGGGGTTGCCCTTGCCGAGCTGCACGTCGTACGGCTCCAACACGGTGTAAAGGTGCACCAGGCCGTGCTTGGCGCTGAGGATGTACCAGCGGTCGCAGGTGGCCGCGGCGTAGGCCGAGGCCTTGCGGAACAGCTGCGAGGTGTACAGTTCACGGGCCGGCGCAGGGCGGTCCAGTTTTGGTGGCCGCGCAGCCCACCAGCCCGATGCGGTGGATCCCGGTCTCGGGGGTGCTGTGCTTCATGCCCTGTCTATGCACCCCGGCCGCTTCCGGCTGTCGCCTCACACAGAAGGTCATGACTACACAAACAGCATCAGCGGTGTCCGCCCGCGAGAGCGCCTGAGCGAATTGCCTCTCTCACAGCAATAAATGCTCAGATAGCTAGACACAGGGATGCAGTGAAGTAGTGCCCGAAGCCTTGCGACTACGGGTATTTTCTACTTGAGCATTTGCTCAGATAGGTCGGGATCTCACAGTCCTTTCCTTCCTTTCCTTCGAGATCCCGGCCTGTCTGAGGATTGCTCAGATAGGCCGGGTTTATGAGTAGGCGGCTGAGAACCAGCTGCGAGGTTGTTTCCAACTGCAGGGGCGGCGAATTCCTTGGATCTCCTTGGCGGCATGAGCCGCGACGAACTTCGCGTCTTCTCTTGGGGTGCGGCCTCCGTCTTCGCGCTGGTGGCTGGCGTCTGGCGTCCGCGCAGGTTTCATTGGACCGCGCTTGCTTCGGTTCTGCTCTTCGCGGCCCTCAACGCGGGTGCCGGGATCTACGTACTGAACCATTTCCGTGATTCGCGCTGGTCGGCAGGGGGAGAACCGCCGCTGAGCGCACCATCTCTTTCCGGGACGCCCGTTGTCGGGCAATTTCTGGGCCCCTTGGACTCCGCCCTGAACGGGGTGGTCGGCGGGGTGAACGAGTTCCTGGCATTCAAGCAGGCACTTCCCGTAGCGCTGGACTTCCTTGCCGCGTCAGGCTGGGCCCTGCTGGTGTCGTTCCCGCTTGCCGTCCTCGCCGCCTGCCTCAGTTTCGCTGCGACCAGGCGCCGAACGGCGAAGTTCGAAAAATACCGTGCCACCGTTGATCTGCTCAAAGATGAGCTCGAGCAGATCAAGCGGCAGCTCTCGTCAGAGAATTCCGTTGCCACGGCGAACTCTGCAGAGGACGAGGTCCCTGATGTGCGGCCAAGACTGCCCCGCAGAGGATGAATCAGGTAGAACTTGATCCTGCGCGCCCGAGCGTGGAAGACGGCAAGCGCAGCTTTCCTCGGCTTTACCAGCACCTGCTACCTGTTGAGCATTGCCGTCGACTCCGGTTCAACCTGCCCTCGACGAGTTTGCCCGCCGTTAACAAGGGGAAAACCGCCCAAATCCCATAAGTTGAACGCTCCGTCCCAGCCCGGCCTCATGAGGCTGACAATGCATAATGGAGGCCCTGATATTCCATGCCAGGGTGGCGGGAATGCCCGGATATTTGAAGAAGATACGGGGGTCCGCTCAGGGCAGAGGAAGCGAGAATCCTGGCACCTCTCACATGAAGTTCCTGAACTACAACGCCAACAAGGCGGCCTGCAAGTCCAAAAACCGCAAAAGTCCCCTCGATCCAAGAGGGTAGTGGTACTGCGCGGAAACCCATTGACAGTTGGAAACCGCAGGCGTATGTTGGCGGACGCTGGGCCCGCTGCGCCTGGGCTGGGGGGAACGCAGGGACCGTGGTTCTTTTACCGGACCTGTCGCCACTACGGCATCCAACGCATATCCGTGCAGGAGGAGCGGCCCGCCCTCCTGCCCGCCCGGGAGTCCCACCATGACCATCAAGAAATTTCTGTGCCTGCCCTTTTTCGTTGCGCTCTCCTTCGCCGCTGGGGCAGCGCCAGCCGGCGCGACCCTTGAGGAGGAGGAAGCCCCCGCCCCGTGGCCGCCTCCGGACACCGGGGGCGAGTACCTGCCTGTCCCCGACGATTACTACGCCCCGGTAGAGATCGAGGCATGCGGCACGACCGTCACCATGGAATCCGGAGACGTTCGGGACGTCCACTACAAGGCCCGGGTGAAGCAGAACGGGTCGACAATGGTGAAGTTCCGGGGCGGAGCCACCGTCGATCTGACACGGGCCTCGGACGGTGCGTTCATCGACGAACTCGACGTCTCCGGACCGGGCTATCAACACTTCTCTGCCGATCAGCTGACCATCGTGGACTCACTCAGGGGCTCCTCTATCATCTTTCCAGTAGGTGCCGTTGACGCCGCAGCGCTGGCGGAGGAAGGCTTCCCGGAGTTCTTCTACTATGAGCGGGGTTGGCTGAGCATTCATACCCAACTCTCCGAAGACCCGGCGGCGGTCGAGCCTGACTCGGTGGATATCGTGCTGAACACCACTCGACACGTGCACGATATATGCGAAATGCTCGACGACGCGGCCGGGAAGTAACACGTCTTACCAGGCTCCGGAGAGGAGTAGCGGAAATTCAGGGCAGGTTCCGCAACGGCACCACAACTCTTCATTACTACACGGGTGGGTCGTGGCGTCCACCCGGCTGGACAATGGTGTTGGAATTGTACGGGCCGTCTCGTCACCTGTGCTCCCTGTAAAACGCGCAGCCACTATTGAAGTGTTGTTTAAGCCACGCCTTCACCAACGCCTGCTTCTGCTACGTAGTTGTTCTCCATCAGTGCCAAGGGGAGGGTGCCGGGGAAGCTGACGCCGTCGGGAAGGGTTTCCGGGAACTTCAATTGCTGCTTCCCCGTACTCGGCCATGACTTCCTTGGCCTGCATCGTCAGAGGTTCCCGTGCCTCCTCCGATACCGGCTGGGTCGGTGACTGTGTCGGCCTCTGCGCCGGTCTCGCAGAACCCGCTTGATTGCCGCAAGACACCAAGATGAGGGAACTGGCAAGGACACACACGCCAGCCCTGCTAATGAAGTTGTCTTGCTCATGAATTTGCAGGCCCTCGCAGTGAAAGAAATCTTTGGGACAGCGGCGCGCTCCGGCCGGGAGCGATCCTTTAGGGCTTAGCGGACAATCTTGAAATTGAAGTCGGCCGTGCCGAGGGCGCCCATGAGGCGGAGCCAGAGGGGCAGGAGCATTTCGGCACCTCTGGCGGTGGTGATGTCACCCAGGTCGATGACGTCCTCATGGCCGAAGTCTCTCAGGAGCCCGATGACGGTGTTCTTGGCGTCGGCGTCGTTCCCGGAAACGAAGACCGTGCCGGCCTCGGGGAGCCGCGCCGGGTGTGCCATGAGACCGGCATTGAGGGTGTTGAGGGACTTCACCACGCGGGCGGCGGGGAAGGTGCGCTGGATCTGCTCACCGAGGGAGTCGGTGTCCTTGACGAACAAGGTTGGGGGCATGCCTTGACTGAAATCGAGGGGGTTTGCGATGTCGAGGATGACCTTGCCATCGAGGTTCCCGGCACCGGCCGTGCTCAGGATATCCAGGGAGGCGCTGCCGGTGGTGGCGTTGACAATGAGTTCGGCCCCGGCCGCGGCGTCGGCGAAACGCGCGACAACGATGCTGGCGTTCTCTGCCGCCCAGGCGGCGAAGGAGGCGGTGCCCGCGGTGTTGTCGCCGGTGCGGGCAAGTGTGGCCTCGGGGTCGCGGGTGCCGATGGTGACGGCATGGCCGAGGCTGACCAAGCGTGCTGCGATCGTCCGGCCGACGGTGCCGGTTCCAAGGACTGCGGTTTTCATGGGGGCTCCTTGTTCCGCGGGGTTGGTCAGGAGGTGTCAGCGGGTGGGGATCCTTCTTAAGGCCGGCAGCAGCGGAGGATCAAAGGCGAAGGTGGCCAGTCCGCTTGTCAAGGACCATCAGCGCATGCGAGTGGCGGTCCGCCATCCGGTGCCGGTACACGCGAAGATATACCCACGGGCGGAATAGTCAAGCATCATTGGCATCGCCAGGTGTCCACAGGGAATCTCCAACGGGGCTTCAACGTCTCACCTGGGGCCCAAACCTTCTGGTGCAGGATGCGGCTGTGGATACCGGGCGCCCGCCTTACCCACCGCCGCGCGTCGGCGTGTGTCCTTTTCGGGCGTCGTCGGGCATGGCCATCTCGGCCCGCAGGCCGAGGAGCCGGATGGGGCGGCCCTTTTCGATTGAGCCTACGAGATCCAAAGCCCGCGCGAGGATTTCGTGCCGGTCGAAGGTCTCGGGAATCTTTCTGGCGTGGGTCTTGGTGAAGAACGGCGCGTACCGGACTTTAAGGGTCAGCCCCACCACAGGCCGCCCTTCGGCCACAACATCCTCAAGGACACGCGCTGCCAGCTCCCTGACGGCGTCGTCAACCTGGGCAGGCTCCGTCAGGTCATGCTGGAAGGTGGTCTCCCGGCTGTGCCCTCGGGCAACCCACGGGGTGTCGTCCACAATGCTGGCGCCGTCCCCGCGTCCTAGCTCCGCGTACCAAGGACCCATCTTGGGGCCGAACTCCGGGACCAGGTCTTGGGGGTCGGACGCGGCGAGCTCGGCGACGGTGTCGATGCCGAGCTTGGCCAGCCGACCCGAGACTTTGCTTCCAACGCCCCACAGGTCCTTGGTGGGCCGGCTGCCCATGACGTCGAGCCAGTTCCCGGCAGTGAGACGGAAGACGCCGGCAGGCTTGCCAAAACCGGTGGCCACCTTGGCTCGGATCAAGGTGTCGCCAATGCCGACGCTGCAGTGCAGTTGCGTTCGCTCAAGGACGGCGGTCTGCATCTGCCGGGCGTAGGCTTCCGGGTCTTCTGCCTCAATGCCAACAAAGGCTTCATCCCAGCCCAGCACCTGCACGGTGGCGCCAGGCTGCGCGCGCAGGGTAGCCATCACCGTCTCAGACGCCGCCAGGTAAGCCTCCTGATCGACGGGCAGGATGATGGCATCGGGCACCTTCCGGGCGGCAATGCGCAAGGGCATTCCGGAACCCACGCCGAACGCCCTGGCTTCATAGGATGCGGTCGACACCACAGCCCGCTCCGTGGGGTCGCCCCGACCCCCGACAATGATCGGCTTGCCCGCAAGCTCCGGCCGCCGGAGCACCTCGACCGCAGCGATGAATTGGTCGAGATCTACGTGCAACACCCACCGGATTCCGCTCACGCCCCCAGCCTGCCACAAACATTCCCGGCAAACATCGGCTTTCCACCGAGCTTGGCCGCTGAACTCCACTGCAAGGGTTTCAACTGGAAGGCTAGTGCTTGGTACTGCCAGACCCGAATGCTCTCAGGGCGGGCAGTCCCTGACCGGACCAGTTGAAAAGGGTGAGGTTGGTATGCCGGTTGCAAACCCCGGGGGACGCGTCAACTCCTGGCAGCCAACCGGGTTCCCAAATGAAATAACCTGCGCCACGCCCGCCCGGTACTTCCGTCAGGAGCTGGGTAAGTGCTTGAAAGAATTTGGCTTGGCCTTCCGGCGTCGGCGGATAGGCTGCCGCATCCGGGAGTGCGTCCGGGCTCGTGATCACGCTCGGACAGCCGGCGTCGCTGGTGAGCGTCCAAGGATAACCTGTTTCAGCAATGATGACGTCCTTGCCATACCGCGAAGCCAACGCGTGGACGTTTCGCCGCAGATCGCTAAGGGGTCCGTGCCAGAACGGATAGTACGAGAGCCCGATCAAGTCAAATCGGACTCCGCTTTGATGCAGGTGATCAAAGAAGTAAGTGGAGCCGATGGAGTCCCCGCCGGTATCGCTGTGGATCATGATCTGAGGCGGGTTGGCTCCATTGCCTGCCCTGGCTCCTCTGATGCCCGCCTTCAGCAGCTCGACGAATCCGGCCCAGTCCTCACCTTCAACCTGGTATATCTGACCGATGGGCCAGAGCATTCCGCGACTGACTTCGTTGCCGACCTGAACGATGTCCACGGGCGTCCTTTGATCGGCAAAACTCGCTATGACGGTGCGCGTATACGATTCCACGGTCCGAACGAGGTCAGGGCGGCTCAGGTTCTGCCAAGCATCCGGAGTAAGCTGCGTTGTCCTGTCGGCCCACGTGTCGGAATAGTGCAAATCCAGCAGGATTTTCATGCCCGCTTTGTGCGCCCGTCGTGCCAGCGCCAGGACGGACGTCAGATCGCTGGTCCCTGGCGGCGGATCCACCCACAACCTCAGCCGCGCATAGTTCGCCCCGCGGCTCGCAAGGATTGTCTCTATAGCTGCTTGCTGACCGTTATCACTCACCTTCTGGCCGATGGCTTCTTCTTGAAGGGTGAATGAAATGTCAACGCCCCGGATTCCGAGCGAGGGCGAGACAGCCCCCGGTGAAAATGACGCCGAAACTGCTAAAAGGCTCACGAACCAAATCGAAATGATGCTTGGCCGTCGCCGGTAGCGTGCTGTGTCCAATAAGGCCACAATCTGCCGGGAGCCAACGATGTTCATCATCAAATTACCCGTACCGTCCCGTACTGTTTCTTAGCCTCATGACGGTGTACTGATCCGCCTGCCAGCAGGTCCACGACCATGGTGACCATTCCCGGCCCTCGTATCCTTGTTCGAGTTTAAGACAGCAGACCTCCACGACAAATGATCTGCCGGGCCGGAATGGCCTCCGCCCAGAGCCGGACAGACGGGACATAGCAGATGGCGACAATGCGTTCATCAGGTACTCAGCCAGCATTGTGCCGCAGCCGAAAACTTTATGGTCAGCGTGATGGGCTGGGACGAGACGCCTCATCTTTCCTCCTCTTTAGGGTCCCCGCTAGCGGATGAAAACCAAGACGTAAGCCGGGTAGGCCGCCATGGCGGTGAGGGCCAATGCGACCACACCGGTTGCGACGGTCAGAGGAAACGCAACCGTGATACGCAGAGTCTCGGGGAAGGGTGATCCATTGGACCGTGCCGCCTCTTTGGCGTGCAGGAGCGGTACCGCCGTCGTCACGATTCCGTAGCCCGCCGCCCCCAGCAGGCAAAGAAATACATACCCGTAAGCGTTCGTCTGGGCTTCCCCATAAAGGGCGGCCGCAGACAGAACTGCGGAGGTGAGGGCGTGAGGCATGATCAGCCGCGTAGGTAGGGGCTCGAGGCTGCCGTGTGCCTTTGGCGTAACACGAAACGACAGCGGTTTGGGCCTGATTTTCTGAATGACGGCAGCCATTGTGCCCCACGCAATGTACGGCCATCTAGCAAAAGCGTACAACCAGTTTTCCCAGCTTACGATCGGTGCGCTTGGCGGCCGGAGCAGGCCTTTACTGCGGAGACGAAGTGTAATTCCCTGCAGAAGCAGACTCAACACGATCCATCGGGCGAGGAACTCAAAATAGTTCACATTAACCCAGGGCGCGCCGCTCACTGCCGCAACGACAGGCAATGCAATCCCCGCCAGTGTGGTGACGGACAACAGGGGATAGTAGGACAGAGCGAAAAGGAACCGAATGCGCAGCGGCCAGGAGAAGCGGGCCAGATGGCGCGGCACCATATCGAAGAAAAGCGTGACGAGGCTGCGCGACCACTGGAATTCCTGCATGACCATTGCTGCGAAGGTATGCGGGCCGTCGCCGTGCGCTTCCGCGTTGTGGGCAAATGCAGAGCTCCAGCCCGCGGACGTCAACAGGAACGACGTCGAGAAGTCTTCGGCGAGCTCGGGGCCCAGCCCCCCAACAGTGGCCAATGCCTGTGTTCGGACTGCGTAATGCGATCCGATGCATGATGGGGCGAGGCCATCGGCATGGCCAAGTTGGACTGGTCCGTGGAAGGTGGCTTCGCGGTGAAGACGCCCTCGTGCTGCCCAAGAGGTGGCGGCATTGGAGTCATTGACACTTGGTGCTGCCACGTACCCGATGGCCGGATCCGAGAAGGGCCGTACCATCTCGGCCAGATAGGTGACCGTCGGAACGTGATCACAGTCCAGCTGCACGACGACGTCGTAGTCGCTGTAGCCCCAGTTGTCGTAGAAGTAGGCCAAGTTGCCCTCTTTGCACCTTGTACGCCGCGGCCAAACGGAACGGTGGTAATCCTCGACTCCCCGACGAGATGACAGGAAGACCCCGTGCTCGCGACACCATTCCCGGACTTCATCCGCAGGATCTTCATCGCACAGCCACACATCGTAGGACTGGGGAAAGCTCTGGTGCAGCATTGCGTTGAGTGTTCCTTCTGCCACTGGCCAGGGTTCGGAGGGTGCTTTCGTCACGACGAATGCCGTTCGTAGTTGCGGTATTGGCAAGTCCGGGTCCACCCGCCGGAGCCTGTTGACCACCACCAGGAAGTAGCCGGGCTGATACGACAGGTAGAAAAGGAGGACCGAGTTGATGATGAGCCCGACCCAGCCCACCCGGTGTTCCGGCTGCAGCCACCAACTCCAGAACGACACGAAAGCGAGCAACCAGCAAGCTGTCAGCAGACCGACGAAGACCCGGTCGAACGTCCCCAGCGCCCGCATGAAGGTACCTTCGCGAGCCGCTGCCAGCGGTGCTTTGCTGCCTGACAGAACGGGGCCGGCCGGGCTAGTTTCGATGACGTAGGTCGCTTCTGGCCCTTGCGCTCCTGAGAGGTGAGGCTCACGGCTCATCGACGGGCTATCTGCATTCATGCCCGCGCCCCTTCATTGCTCTGTAGGTCGCCGTAACCGAGGGGGTGCCTTTGTTGAAACCGCCAGGCGTCGCGGCATATGTCCGTGAGATTCCTCCGGGCTTTCCACCCGAGTTCGGCCTCTGCGCGGGCGGGAGACGCGACAAGTTCCGGAACGTCTCCGGGCCGCCTGCCGACGATGCGGTACGGAATTTCCCGGCCGCTGACGGAGGAAAATTCCTCGATGAGGCCCAATACGGACGTGCCGATTCCGGTTCCCAGATTGTAGCGCCGGAAGCCGCCAACCAGACCCTGTTCCAACGCCAGGCGGTGGCCTTCGACAACATCCATTACGTGGATGTAGTCGCGTATGGCCGTGCCGTCGGGAGTGGGGTAGTCGTTGCCGTAAACATTCAGCTCGTCGAGCCTGCCGGCGCCGATCTGAGTGAGTAGGGGCATAATATTCCCTGGTATCCCGGCGGGGTCTTCGCCCAGGAGGCCGCTTTCATGTGCACCCGCGGGGTTGAAGTATCTCAAAGCCGTCACGGACCACTCATGATGCCGAGCACACAGATCTTCCAGAATCTGTTCACACATCCATTTGCTCTTCGCATACGGATTCCTGGGTCCTGGCTCCGTCATTTCGTCAATTGGTACTAC